>JACZTE010000040.1 GCA_022573935.1 Chloroflexota bacterium | reverse complement strand
GCCGAAGAGGCTCATCGCAACCGCTGACGCAGTCGGGGATGAGCAGAAAGACGTCAAGGATAGGAAAGTAGAATGGCGGCTTGAACCAGTCAGCGAGGCAGAAACGCACTACGTCCAATTTGAACGTTTCTGGCTAGAGGGTGATGAGACATCGCCGAAGGGGTCGAAACAGTTCAAGGCAATCATAGTCGCTGAGCTTGGCAGGCCTGACCGAACCGTTCGCTTGCAAATCGGAGACGACATTTGGGACACGACGTTAGACGTTACGCGGTTGCCCGAACGCACCGGCACAGATGATCAGGAAACGCCGCCGCCCGCGCCTGACGCGCAACGACGATAGATGGCTATGAGCCTGCATTGACACGGGGCTCGGGCGACCGGTAGGCTCTCCTTTGTCTGTAGCGACGAATGGGGGATACGCGAATGGCAGGACGGATGGAAGGCAAGGTCGCGCTCGTCACGGGCGCAAGCTCCGGCATCGGTAGGGCGTCGGCGCAGGCGTTCGCCGCCGACGGCGCGAAGGTGCTCGTCGCCGACATCGACGTCGAGGGCGGCGACGAGACGGTGCGGATGATCGAGGAGGCGGGCGGCGAAGCGATCTTCGTCGAGACCGACGTGACGGATACCGCAGCCGTGCAGGCGATGGTCGAGAAGGCCGTGCAAACGTGGGGCCGGCTGGACTGCGCGCACAACAACGCCGGCATCGCCGAGCCGAGGGTGCGCATGGCCGACCTCACGGAGGAAACCTGGGACCGCATCATCGATATCAACCTTCGCGGTATCTGGCTGTGCATGAAGCACGAGATACCGCAGATGCTGAAGCAGGGCGGCGGCACGATCGTCAACACGGCGTCCGTCGTGGGCCTCATCGCGGTGAGCCGGCAGCCGGCCTACGTCGCCAGCAAGCACGCCATCGTCGGCCTGACGAAGACGGCCGCGCTGGACTACGCTCGCAAGGGCATCCGGGTCAACGCGGTATGCCCAGGCCCCATTCTCACGCCGGCGCTCGAGTGGTTCATGAACCAAAACCCGCAGATCGAGGAGCAGCTCAAATCGCTGAACCCCAGCGGCCGCCTCGGCACGCCCGAGGAGATCGCCGAGGCCGTGGTGTGGCTCTCCTCGGACGGCGCATCGTATCTGACCGGCCACGCGCTCGTCGCCGACGGCGGGGCCGTCGCGACGTAGCGTCCGGCAGGAGGAGATCGCATGGGCATCGTCATCGATGAGGCTGCCTGCATCGGCTGCGGCCTCTGCGAGATCGCCTGCGCGTACGATGCTATCGACGTGCACGTGAAGGCCCGCGTGGACAACGACCGGTGCACGGACTGCAACGTCTGCCCGGACTACTGCCCGACCGACGCCATCGTGATGGAGACGCCCCCCGCACCCACCGCCGGCCTGCCCGCCGAGGCGACGTTCGACGTGGCCGTGATCGGCAGCGGCCTGGGCGGCCTCTGCTCCGGCGCGCTGCTGGCCGATCGGGGCTACAAAGTCCTCGTCCTGGAGCGGAACCCATCGCTGGGCGGCCGCTTCTCCTCGCTGAAGCACAAGCAGCTGATGCTCCCAACGGGCGGCTCGCTGGTCGGCATGGGCGGCCCGCTGGAGCAGGTGTGCGACGAAGTGGACGCGCCGTTCGACGTGACGCCGTTCCAGGTCTCGGCGTATTGGGTGAAGGGGAAGGGCTGGGTGGATCCTGGCCCCGGCTCCGGCCAGCTCCGCCGCGCTCTCGTCGAGATATCGGGCGAGCCGGAGACGGTGAACGCCGTCATGGCCGGCATGAAGGACGCGCTGGTGAGCAAGCAGTATCCGACCGGCAGCCTGCTGCAATGGCTCGGCACCTTAAGCGACAGCGACGACATTGAGCGGATCTTTCGCGCTATCATCGCCGCCACGTTCGGCCCGGAGGATGTGCCTGCCGTCGATTTCTTCGAACTGATCGCGGCCACGTCGGGGAAGGGCATCGGCCTCGCCCGGCGCGGGCTGATTCACCTGATGGGAGGCCTCGCCAAGGCGATCAGGCAGCGGGGCGGCGAGGTCTGGACGAGAGCCAGCGCCAGCGCCATTACGCTTGATGGAAGCAGGACGACGGGCGTGCTCGTGGAGCGGGGAGGCCAGCGCTGCACGGTGAAGGCGGGTGTCGTCGTGAGCAACGCCGGACCGCATCAGACCGCGCGCCTGCTGGGGCCGGGGAGCCTGGATGGCGAGTACATGTCGCACCTGGACGAGCGGGCGCAGCCGGTGAGCAGCATCTCGATACACCTGATCAGCGATCGGAGCCTGCTGGCGGACATCCCGGGCGCGGTCTACACCGTCGTCGGCGGCCGCCGCATCTGCATGATCTTCGACGTTACGCTCACCGCCGAGTGGGCCCCGCCCGGCGTCCACATCACCGAGATCTATCCGCTCACCGTCGCGGATCCTGGAGCGCCTGTCGACTTGGAGGCGCAGCTGGACGAGGCCGCGCAGGACCTGGACGAGATGTCGCCCGGATGGCGAGAGCACACCGAGATGAAGGCGCTCTGCCTGAGCGGCGAGTTCCCCGGCCTGCACGCGTGGCCCGGTTCGGGCGTCTCGGTAGAGACACCGATAGCGAACCTCTTCCTGGTGGGCGATGGCTGTGAGAGCAAGGGCTACGCGGGTGGCGCCGCCGCCGCTGCTTCCGCCCAGCGGGTCGCAGCCATGGTGCGGGAGCGCCTTCCGCTGACGTGAGCAGAGCAGCGCCATGTCGTCGATGAAGCTGCGAGACGCCGTCGTCGTTGTCACCGGCGCCTCCCGTGGTATCGGCCGCGCCGCCGCCCTAGCCCTGGCCCGGGAAGGCGCGGACATCGTCTGCACGGCTCGCTCGACCGAGGCCGCGCCCTCGCGGCTGCCGGGCACGATCGAGGAGACGGCGCAGGAGGTCGAGGCGCTGGGTCGCCGCGCGCTGTCCGTCGCCTGCGACATCAGCCGCGACGATGACGTCGAGGAGCTGGCCCGGCGCACGCTGGACCACTTCGGACGCATCGATTGCTTGGTGAACAACGCGGCCGTCAACTCGTGGGAACAGTTCGCCGACATCTCGATCAAGCGCTGGGACTTGGTGCTGAAGGTCAACCTGCGGGGAACCGTCCTCGCCACCAAGGCCTTCCTGCCGCAAATGATCGAGCAAGGGAGCGGCCGCATCATCAACGTCTCTTCCGGCGCGACGACAGACATGGAGATCGCCGCCGAGCTGGGTATCATCCCCTACGCGGTGTCGAAGGTGGCCATCGAGACGCTGACGGAAGGGCTCGCGCTGGAGCTGCGCCCGCGCGGCATCGCCGTCAACTGCCTGCGCATCGAAACGAGCGTGGTGACGGAAGGCGCGCGTCTCCTCAACCCCGATGCCGACTACTCGGACTGGGAGACTCCGGAGGGCGCAGCGGAGGCGCTGCTCTGGCTGGCGACGCAGGAACCCAGCTATACCGCCCACGTCGTCACGATCGCCGAGACGCGCGAGGCCCAGGGCGCTGGAGACTAGCACGGCCCTGCCGACGGGCGCGTCGCGCAGCTACCCGGCTTACGCCTGGTGCAGCGCCTCGACGAGCCCGCCCATCAGCGCGTCGTCTCCGGCGAGCTGGGGAGGGAGCCCGAGGAACATGGTGGTACAGAGGCCGCCCCAGCGCTCCCGTAGCTTCGGGGCCAGCTCGTCGTAGGTCCCGATGGTGGCGAACAGCTCGAGCATCTCATCGCTGATCAGGTTCATCATCTCCTGCCACTTGCCCTCAAGGGAGAGCCCGTGGAGCTCGATACCTATCTCTCCCCAGCCGTGAAACTTCAGCACCGAGTGGTAGGTGCGGGTGGAGGAGTAGAAAGCGATCTGTTGCTTCACGCCTGCCTTCGCCGCCTCCACCTCGCTCGCGTTCTTGCCCGTGACGAGAAAGGGGCTGGCCACGACATCGATGTCCGAGAGCTGACGGCCGGCCTTGCGCGCGCCCGCCTCGATCGCGGGGATGACGACCTCCTTGGTGTACTGGGACGTGCCGAGGGGGTGAAGGCGGACGCCGTCACACAGCTCGCCGGACATCCGTGCCATGTACGTGTTGAGCGCGGCGATGTAGATCGGCACATGCCCGTCTCCGACTGGCCCTGGGTTGAAGAACGGCGACATCAGGGTGAACTGGTAGTGCTCTCCGCTAAAACTGGGCCGCTCGCCGCTTTGGAACGTCTGAAAGATCGCCTTCAGGCACTGAAGATATTCGCGCAGCCGTGGCCCCGGCGCTGCCGTCCAGGGCGTGGAGTAGCGACGCTCGTTGTGACCTTTGACCTGGGTGCCGAGGCCCAGTTGGAAGCGGCCGCCGGAGAAGGACTGCAGATCCCAGGCCATCTGGGCGACGACCATCGGGCTGCGCGGGAAGGCGATCGCCACGTTCGTGCCCAGCCGGATCCGCTCCGTGTGCTCGGCCGCGACCATGAGCGGCAGGAAGGGATCGTGGCCGGCCTCCGGCGTCGTCGCGCCATCGAAGCCCAGCTCTTCGGTTCTGCGGGCGGCGGCGGCGAGCGCCTGGAGCCCTACTGGCTTAGATTCCCCTCCGCCGTACTGATCGAGGTTGGGCCCCAACAACAACGTTTCGACTCTCACCTGCTTGCTCCTCTCCTCAGAACGCGCTGTACCAACCGCCGCAGGTCATCGATCCACCTGACGAAGAACAGCGGCTGGCCCGGCCTCTCGTAATCGGGTTGTAGCGCCAGGGCGATCTTCGTCACCAGCTCGTCGGCGCCGCCTCGGATCCACGGCGACAGGAGATGGTTGACGATCGGCCCCAGCGCGCCGCCGACCTCGAGGTTGGCGTCCGCGCGGATTTCAGTGCCCTGGCCATTGTTCGTGTCCGTTAGCCGGATGGCGCCCTGCCCGCTGATCGGCTCGTTGAGCCCCTTCACCACGAACGTCACGCCTTCCCCATCCATCCATTCCGTGATCTGGATGTGGAACTTGGTGATTCGTGAGATCGGTCCGATGTCCCCCCTCACCGTCCAGATCGACTCGTCGTCGTTGATGATCTCGTGGCTCTGGTATCCCTTTGCGAAGGGGGCCCAGTTGTCCAAGTTCTTGACGAACTGCCAGACGGCGTCTCGGCCGACGTCTATCGTTGCGGTGTAGCTTACCTCCGGCATGTCGTCATCCTCGCCACGCGGATTAGCCTGCGCCCGCAGCCTTGGCTGCGTTGATGCCGCAGAGATACCCCCACGTGATCGCCAGGCCTATCGTGCCGCCTCCGCCATAGTAGCCCGGCCCGGAGATGCCGGCCATGGCGTTGCCGGCCGCGTAGAGGCCGTGGATCACCTCGCCGCGAACGCTGAGCACCTCGCCCTTCGCGTTCGTGCGCGGCCCGCCCTTCGTCCCTGCCGAGTGTGCGCCTATCGGCAGCGCGTAGAACGGCGGCTGCTCGATGGCGCCGAGGTTGGGATGGGGAGCGTCCGGATCGCCCAGCCAGTGCTCGTACGCGCTCTCTCCCCGGCCGAAGTCGCCGTCCTTGCCGTCGCGGACGAATGCGTTCCAGCGCTCGACCGTCGCTTGCAGTCCTTGGCCGTCGATGCCGACCCTCTCGGCGAGCCCGTCGAGCGTGTCTTCCCGCAGCAGCCAGTCGGGGTCCGGATCGCCCGGCATCACGGTCAGCACGGGGTAGTTGTCGCGGTACTGGCCGTCCATGATCGCCCAGCAGGGGAGGTTGCGATACTCGTAGGCGTTCGGGTCGAAGTGGTAGAAGGCCTTGCTGATGTCGTTGTAGTTGATGCCCTCGTTCACGAAGCGCTGGCCGTAGCGGTTCACCAGGATCGAGTGCGGGAGCGTGCGCTCGGCGATCACCCAGCGGCTTACGGGCTGCCCCTCGTGCTCTTCGCCCGGCACCATCGCCCCCGGATAGACCCACGCCTCGGTCATGTTGCCCAGATCGGCTCCCACCTCCGCCGCCATCGTCAGGCCATCGCCCTCGTTGTAGGGAGGACTGCAGTGGTGCGTCAGCGGGCCGGGAAGGAACGCGGCGCGCAGCTCGTCGTTCCATTCGAAGCCGCCGCAAGCGAGCACTACGCCGCCTTTGGCGCCCACGAGGAAGCCGTTGCCTTCACGCTCGGCCCGCAGGCCCACGATCGCTCCGTCTTCCTTGACGAGCTCGCGAGCTCGCGTCTCGAGCAGGATCGTGATGTCGCGGTCGAGGCAGCCCTTCAGGAGCCGGCCGACGAGCGCGTTCCCGGAGGCCACCAGCCCCTGCTCCATCCGCTCGACGATGAGGCGCGCCGGTATCTCCTTGGGCTTGGCCAGGCTCCGCAGCGCCTCATCGATGGAGATCGGCACGAACATGAGCGGCGAAGGCCGGAGCTTATCCTCCCACTCGCCGAGCTCCGCCTTCGCGAACATCTGGCACTCGAGCGTCCGGCCGCGGAGCTTCGCCCCCTCCTCTTCCGTGCGATAGTCAGGCGAGGCGGTCGCTTTGAGCTTGACCGGCGTGTGCTCTTCCAGGTAGCGGACGACCTGATGTCCCATGTCGACGAACGTCTCCACCAGCTCGTCGGGCGCCTGGCCTGCCGTGAGCCGCTTGCAGTAGGCCAGCGCCTCCTCTCGGGAGTCCGTCGCGTCCACCTCGCCCATGTGGTCGTTGAGGGGGATCCACACTCCTCCTCCCGACACGGCCGTCGTCCCGCCCACCTTGTTCGAGCGTTCCAGCACGACGACCTTGGCGCCCTGGTCGTGAGCCAGGATCGCCGCCGTAAGGCCGGCTCCGCCGGAGCCGGCCACGACCACATCGACCTGTAGATCCCAACTTGTCACACACGCCGCCTAGCTTGACCAGATGCAGTTGGTAGGCTACAACACTAGCGGCAGAAAGGCTAGGAGGGAAATGTTCGTGCGGTTCGAGCGCGCCTGATGGCCACAGACTCGGCATTGGATTACATACCTGAGGGCCTCTCTGACGACGTCAAGCAGAAGCTCCTCGCGCTGACCGAAGAGTCGGCGCCGGAGGAGGCTCCGCTTGAGGTAAACGAATACCTCATCCGGCACTGGTGCGAGACGTTGGAGGACGGCAACCCCCTCTACCTCGACGAGGAGTTCGCGAAATCGCAGGGCTTCCGAGGGCTGGTGGCCCCGCCGGGCTCGATCATGACGGCGTTCACTACCCCCTATCGCTGGCCGTGGCCACCGGGGGGCCGCGAGCCCGCCCGCCATATCCACTACGACGTGAAGGAGCTCCTCGGCCTGCCGGTCGGGATCATCACCGAGGTGGAGGTAGAGCACCAGGAACCGCTGCAGGTGGGCGATAGGCTGAGCGTCAGCCAGCGGCTGACCTCGATCTCGCCCGAGAAGACGACGCGGCTGGGCGAGGGCCACTTCTGGACGATGGAGCGTCTGTATCGGAACCAGCGCGGCCAGCTCGTCGTCCGCGAGCGGATGACGGCCTTCGGCTATGGGCGCGACGGCGCGGCCGAG
>JACZTE010000039.1 GCA_022573935.1 Chloroflexota bacterium | reverse complement strand
TGGATGTTCGATAGCTCTCCGGGCATTAGCCTGCGGCTGGTCGAACAGGGGATCCTGAGACTTGATCCGGCCTACTGGCGACCGAAGCTCCAATACCCTCCGCTGGAAGGCGCCGAGCAGGGAGTCCAAGTAATCGAGCCGAGGGCCGAGTATATAGTGCTCACGAACGATGCCACTCCCCTGGAGGAGGACGCTCGCCTGGTAGGTGTCCTCCCTAGCCGCTACATCTATCGCCTGGAGGATAGCCCGCCGTTCGCCTCGCTCGTCGACTCGAGGGCGCCGCCCCTCGGCGATCTCCCGTGGGGGGATCGAGCGCGCGAGGCGTCGGCTCGGATCGTCTCGCCGAACGTGATCGAGGTGGAGGCGACATCGTCCGGCGTGGGCGACGACACCGTGCTCGTGCTGCAGAGCTACTTCTCGGGCTGGCGGGTAGAGGTGGACGGCGAGCGGATCGGCGCGGCCGACAACCTCGGCGGCTTCATCTCGACGGAGGCGCAGCCCGGAGCGCACGTCTACCGGTTCGTGTTCGACCCTGCGTCGCAGCGCTATGGCTTAGCGATCTCGGCGGGGACGGTGCTGGGCGCGCTCCTTATCGTCTCGCCGATTCCGAGGCTGGCAGGGAGGCTGAGGAGGCGTCCGGCGAAGTGAAGAACATGATGAAGTTCCTGCCCACAGACGATTGGTACTCCTCCGTCCTACCGTCGGGATAGGCGAGGCGGAGCCAGTCGAGCGAGTCGACATCGTCCGGGTGGAGGATGTACAGCTTGGGGTTGGGCGTGCCTCTCTGGTCGGCGGCCTGCTCGATATCGCCCAGTACGTTGTTCCACTGGAAGTCGCCCAGCGTGAGCGCCAGGTTGCGGGTGTCCAGCCAGTGCGGCCAGATCTTGATGTACGTGCTCTCGATCCCCGGCCCGGCTTCGCCGAAATCGCGCATCGCCCCGGCCACCTCCGTGACGTTGTTCGCTGTGGCCAGGTAGCGCTCCTCGAAGTCGCCGAAGTAGAGCTGGGAGTTGAGCACTGTTACCCAGATCAGGAGCCCCGCTGTCAGGCCCAGCACCGGCACTGCGCCCCATCGCTCGGGCAGCAGCCGGCGAATGGCGGCGCCCGTGAAGTACACCGGCACAGCCACCAGCACGAAGACGACCGGGATCATGCCGGCGCCTCGCCCGAAGGCGGGGTTCTCGACGGGGAACGCGAGCGCCAGCGCCGTAGGCATCATCATCACGAAGAAGACGATCGCCATGTAGACGATGACAAGCTCGCGATAGCGGAGCCAGCGCAGTAGTAAGATCACCACCCCCAGCACGAGCAGCGCCCCCATCACGAAGTCGAGCGCCGGGCGGAAGGGGATGTTGTAGACCCACACCACATCGCCCTGCCAGTTGAACATCAGCAGGGCGTCCTTCACGTTTCCGAAGAACGTGCTCATGGCGTTCTCCACCGGCACCTCTGACTCCGCGCCTCTCGTCTGGATGCGAAACCAGTAGTTGTCGCGGAACTCGATGGCGTATCTGCCGAGCGGGGCGTACACCAGGAGCGACGTGAGCACGAGCAGCGAGGCGTTGCCGAGATAGCGGAGGTTGGGCCTGCCCTGGGCCGCGACGAGATCGGCGATGAACTTGAGCCCGAGACAGAGCCCGACCGCCAGCGGCATCGCGCGGAACGCCATATAGCCGTAGAGTCCGAAGCCGAGCGCCAGCCCGCATAACAGGAAGTCGTTCCGCCGCCCGTGTTTCAGCGCCCGCAGCAGGTAGCCGAGCGTGAGCGCGACGAAGAGCGGCGCGTAGGCGAAGCGCAGGCCGACGCGCCCGGTCGCAATCGGCCAGAAGGCGAGGGCGGTCAGGAGCGCGGCTAGCAGCGCGAGCTTGCGGTTGTTGAAGAGATTGAGCGCCATGAAGTAGGTCGCCGGGATGACGAGAATGGCGGGCAGCGCCGTTGCCAGCTTGATCGCCAGGAAGTTGAAGTCCATCCCTCCCAGCTTCACTAGGCCCGCCGTCACGTACATCTGGAACGGCTCGCGGCCGGTGTTGCGCGGGAAGTAGATGTGATAATCGCCGTCCAGCACGCTCTGGATGTCCAGCGCCTTCTCCGCGTGGTCGCTGATCATCTCCCGCGGCAGGTCGTCGAGGCGGTAGAGCCGGAAGAACGCCGCTATCATCACGATCGCGAGCAGCGCCAGGATCGGCCACATGCGCCGGATGTCGATGCGCGGCCAGCTCCTCTCGCGCAGCCAGGAGGGCAGCGACAACGTGACCGGCCGTCCCGACGTTTCCCAGAACGCGCCGACGAACAGCGCCCAGCCTGAGATCCAGAAGAAGGCGCCCGGTCCGGTGATACGGTTGTCGTCGTTGATGTAGAAGGCGAGCAGCGCGAAGAGCAGCGCCAGCCCGCCGAGACGCCACGCGCGCGGCCGGGCGAAGGGGGCGTCGCTCGCTGACGGCGCTTCGCCGTCGTCGGGAGCATCGGAGATCGACCGTCGCTCGAGCTGGCCGGCCAGCAGCCAGCAGACCGCGAAGAGGAAGATGCCGCCCAGGAAGAAGGCCAGCCCTCGTGACGGTAGCTGCTGGCCGGCGAAGGAGTGCTGACCGGCGATGACCATCGCTACGCCTCCGAGGAGGCCGAGCAGGACGAGGCCGCGCGCCGCAGGACTGAGCGTGGGCATGCTAGTCGGGGCCCTCAACTGCCGATGGTTGCGTGGTCCAGCTCCGCAGTTGCCGCCAGGAGAGGTTCTCTCTCCACAGAAACACTACTGCGATCACCAGCGGCGGCAGATAGAAGAGCAGGTACGCCACCATAGAATAGCTGGCGGCGAGCCCGCGGTCGAGTTCGAAGACCCGCACGAGCGATTCGATCGAGATGGCGTGGTACACGCCCAGGGCGCCGGGCGAAGAGGGGATGAAGAAGCCGAAGCTGGTCATCACGACGACGAAGACGGCCGCCGAGAAGGGCAGGCCTAGGTTGAACGCCTGCATCGTGAAGAAGAGGACCAGGGTGGTGGTTAGCCACGAAGCCACGGACCAGCCGACGACCAGGGCCAGGATACGCGGCGTCGATAGGACGCCAAGCCCATCGAGCGCGGACTCAGCCGCGCCTTTGAAGTTCTCGTGAAACCGGCCCGGGACGAATCGCAAGAGCGCTTCCAGCAGCGAATGTACCCATTTTCTGTTGCCGGCGAAGGCTACCAGCAAGCCCCCCAGCAGAAGAACCAGGCCGGCGGCCACGCCGACCGGTACCGCCGCCCAGGCAGGTACTGAGATGAACGGCATCAGGATCATCAGCAGGCCGAAGAGCACGAGCACGTCGACGATTCGCTCGACGACCACGGTCGAGAAGGCGCGCGTCTTGCTCAGCCCCTGTAGCTCGCCCAGCAGGTACGCCCGCGCCAGGTCGCCGACCTGTAGGGGCAGGAGGTTGTTCACCATGTAGCCGACGTTGAGTACGCCGAAGAACGTACCCGGCTTCAGGCCGGGCTCCGGGTAGAAGAGGAGCCGCCAGCGCACTGACCGAAAGAAGAGCGCCGCCAGCATCGCGGCCAGTGCGGGCAGGAGGAGCGGGTAGCGGGCGTCCTGGAAGGCCTCGCCTGCGGCCGACCAGTCAACGCCCCGCAGCGCAAAGTAGAGCGCGACGACGCTGACGAGCACGCCCAGCACCGGCTGGAATCTGCCAAGGCCGCCCAAGCGCTTCGAGAGCATAGCGTTCCTGGTCACGGCTCCCTTCGATGAGGATGGTTGGCACTATTCGTCAACTTCTCACCGTTTGAATGATGATACACCCGCGCTTCCTAGGGGGCGTTTCGCCTAGGCACATGGTATAATGGCGCACACGATATGTCATCTTCTCTATTTCGGGGATCGGCGCGACAGTCCGGTACTTGATGCGCATTCTTACCACCCTCACATACTACACCCCTCACGTTAGTGGACTCACCGTTTACGCCGCCCGCGTCGTCAAGGGCCTTGTCGAGCGAGGCCATCAGGTCACCGTTCTCACCTCTCACTACGACCGCGCGCTGCCGTACCGCGAGGAGATCGATGGCGCGCAGGTGATCCGGCCGGCGGTCTGGCTGCGGCTGAGCAAGGGCGTGTTCATGCCGGGCTTCTTCTGGCGCGCCGCGCGGCTCCTCCACCAACACGACCTGCTCTTCCTTCACCTACCCCAGTTCGAGGCGTCGGCGGTGGCCGCCTACGCGCGGTTGATCGCGCGAAAGCCGACGGTTACTGCGTATCAGTGCGATATTGAGCTGCCAGGCGGTCTCGCTAGCACCATCTTCGGCGCGTCGATCTCGCTCTCACACCACCTCACGGCTCGCTGCTCGCATCGGATCGTCGCTACCTCCGACGACTACGCCGAGCACTCGGGCTTCCTGCAGCGGTACAAGTCGAAGCTGCTGGCGGTGTACCCGCCCTGCCCCACGCCCAGGGCCGGCGAGGGCGAACCGCTCGACCTCCGCCGACGGTACGGCCTGGGCGATGGCCCCATCGTCGGCTTCCTCGGCCGCTTCGCCGAGGATAAGGGCGTCGGATATCTTATCGACGCCGTGCCGGAGGTGCTGCGCTCCTTCCCGGATGCCCGATTCGTGCTGGCGGGGCAGCGCGAGAAGGTGTTCGGCGAACGGGTCTACGAACGGCTGCGCCCCGGCATCGCGGCGCTGGGCGACCGGCTAGTCTTCCCCGGCCAGTTGCCGTCGGCACAGCTAGCCGAGTTCTACTCGACATGCGATGTCCTCGTGCTGCCGAGCATTAATTCGACCGAGTCGTTCGGCATGGTGCAGGCGGAAGCGATGCTCTGCGGCACGCCGGTGGTGGCCTCGGACCTGCCGGGCGTGCGGGAGCCGGTGCGGGCGACGGGCATGGGCGAGATCGCCGCGCCCCGCGATGTTGCCGGCCTGGCTGCGGCGATCACGAAGGTGTTGAGCGACCGCGCCAGCTACGTGAAGCCATATGAGCAGATCTCACAGACGTTCAACGCTACCGAGGCTGTAGACTTCTATGAAGACCTCTTCCTTTCGCTGACCGGCCGGCCGCCGGTGCGCCGGGGTCCGGTCGCGGAGAAGGTATCAGGAGAGCGTTAGACGCTGATGAAACAGGCAAAGCGATGGCCGAAGCGAGGGACATGAACTCGACGAGCGACAGCGGCTATTTCGAGGCGGGCAAGTACGGCGGAAGGTTCAGCCAGTACTGGTGGGCCAGACGCTTCTACGCGAACCTGGTGCGTCGCTATCGCCGGTCGGGACGGCTGCTCGAGATCGGCTGCGACATTGGGCACACGCTCGCCCGCCTGGAGCCGCAGTTCGAGACCTACGGCATCGACGTGTCGGAGTCCGCGCTCGAGGGCGCCCGCCAAGTGGCTCCCAACACGCAGTTCAAACAGCTCTCGGCGGAGGAGATCGGCGAGTTCGGGCCGGATGCTCTGGATGTGGTGATCGCCCTGCACGTCCTCGAGCATGTCTCCCGGCCCGAGGAGGTGCTGGCCCAGTGCGCCGAAGTCCTCAGCCCTGGCGGGCTGCTGCTGATGGCCACGCCGAACATGGCGTCGCCCTTCGTGAAGCGGAAGGGGCAGAAGTGGTACGGCTTCACCGACGAGACCCACATCTCGCTACACCAGCCGGAGACCTGGTATCGAATGCTGAACGAGGCCGGCTTTCGCATCGTGCGGGCGTTCGGCGATGGCTTCTGGGACGTGCCGTACGTGCCGCTGGTGCCGGCTCAGTTGCAGCTCCTCTTCTTCGGCTTTCCGGCTATCGTTCAGACCGTGACCGTCTTCCCATTCATACCTGTGTCCCTCGGCGAGGGGCTGATCGTCGTCGCGGAGAAGGAGGATCGCCCGCCGGCCGACGAGCCGGGCGGCTAGAGGCGCACCATGGTCGTCGACGCTCCCCCCGCGGCCGGCCGAAAGCAGCAGCAGATCGCCTACCTCGATCGGCTGCTGCCCCATGTGCTGCTGCACCGAGCGCTCGCCCGCTCCGTCGAGTGTCTGCTCGTGTCAGACGTCGAGTTGACCGCTCCTGTGCTCGACCTGGGCTGCGGCGATGGCACCTTCGCCCACGCACTCTCTGATACGCCGCTGGCGGTAGGCATCGACATTGACCGTGGGATCCTACGCTGGGCATCGAGGCACGACGCCCATCGATCCCTCGTCGCCTCCTCCGGCGTCTCGTTGCCCTTCCGCAGCGAGGCGTTCGCGTCCGTCGTCTGCAACTCGGCACTGGAGCACATCCCTGAGCAGCAGGCCGTGCTCCAAGAGATGAGCCGCGTGTTGGCGCCGTTCGGCACGCTCATCCTCACCGTTCCCAGCCAACACTTCCTCCCGTATCATCTGGGAGCTGCCCTTAGCCGCTTCCTTCGCGTGCCCGCCCTGGCTCGCGCCTACGGACGGTGGATCAGCTACGTCGCCGAGGTGTACCATTGCGACCCGCCTCACATCTGGGAGGAGCGGCTCACGCAGGCTGGCTTCCTGGTGCGAAGTTGGCGATACTACTTCCCAGCAGCCAGTACCAGGGCGATGGACGCCGCACAGTACCTATCGATCCCGTCTTACCTCACCAGATGGCTGCTGGGGCGATGGATCGTCTGGCCGGGAAAGGGTCGCTACCTGCCCCTGGCCAGATGGCTGGCGCGACTGGCCGAAGAGGGAGAGGGAGATGAGGGCGCGTTCCTCTATTTTCACTGCCAGAAGCGAGAGCGCGTGGCATGAGCGCTGAGATGCTGAGCTAGGCACCGTCGTTTGATCTGAGAAGCGGTTTATGAGCGAAGAAGAGACGAGCACAATCGACACCGGGGCAGCCTCACCGGAGGCCGCGCCGCAAGGCGTGGCAGGTCGGCTGGCCGCGGCGGGCACTTCGGCGACGAGAAGGCCGGACTGGACCGTCGCCGCCATCGTTGTGATCCTGTTCATCGCCCTCCTGTTGCGTCTCTGGGGGGTGAACTGGGACGGCGGTCTCCACCTGCACCCGGACGAGCGCTTCCTCAGCTTCGTGACGCAGGATATCGAGGTGCCGGGCAGCGTCGGCGCCTACTTCGATAGCGAGAATTCGAAGCTCAACCCGTACAACCGAGGCGGCAGCTTCGTCTACGGCACCTTCCCGCTCTTCTTGACGAAGATAGCAGGCGAGGCAGCGGACAAAGTAGAGAGCACCCCCGTCATCGGCGACGGCATGGATCTGCTCTTCGACAACCGCGGTGAGCGAAGCCGCGACCTGACGCTGGCGGGCTACGATGGGAACTTGGTGGGGAGGACGCTCTCCGCCCTCTTCGATACCGGCACCGTGTTCCTGGTGTTCTTGATCGGGGGCCTGCTCTTTAACCGCAGGGTGGCGTTGCTGGCCGCCTTCCTCGTCGCGATCTCCGCGTTTCATATTCAGCTCTCCCACTTCTTCACCGTCGATACCTTTGCCACCTTCTTCACGCTCCTCCCGATCTACTTCTCCGTCCGGATCAGCAAG
>JACZTE010000038.1 GCA_022573935.1 Chloroflexota bacterium | reverse complement strand
GAGAGGACTGGCTACAGGGCGGAGCGTTCGCAGACGGTCACGGATTCTGGCAGGGGAGAGGCCGCCGTCGTGGCGGCCTCTCCAGACGACGACAACGTCGCTCGTATGCTTGGTCGTCGCCGGCTGCGCCTCCGCGAACGCCGCGTCGAGCAGCGTGTCGAGCGCCTCGCGGTCTACTTCGGGCGGGGGATCGCCCTCCTTGTCGTCCTGCCGCGCCGCGACGTAGACTACGGTGCGGGGGTGGATGGGGCCCGGTGGTCCTCGCGGTCTTCAAAACAGTTGCGTCCTTCCGTGGAAGGACGGGTGGGTTCGACTCCCATGCACTCCCGCCAGCCGCAATTACTGTGCTGGACAGTGGGGAGGATACGTCATAAATGCCTAGGACTGTCGGAGATTGGACACGCGACAAGTTAAAGATCCTCGAGGATTACCTTCCCGCATACCTGGGAGCCACAACCCGGGCTTGGGAACGAATCTATGTCGACGGCTTTGCCGGACCGGGTACTAACATTCTTGAGAGGGAAGGCCGAGAAATTGACGGCTCACCGCTTATAGCGCTATCCGCCCGTGCTGCGAATGGCACCAAATTCAGTCACCTCTACTTCATTGAGAAAGATCATGATCTAGCGGCCGAGCTCGAAAGCAGAGTCGGAGAGAGGGGCGAATCAGGTCGAGTCACCGTGATCTGTGGCGACGCCAATGCCGAGCTTCCTAAGGTCGTTCATGCCTATCACAAGAAAGCCCCGATCTTCGTCTTCCTCGATCCTTACGGTATCGATCCGCGATGGGACACGATTCAATCGATTGCCAAATGGAAAACTGAACTACTCATTAACTTCCCGTTTGGCATGGCTATCAATCGCAATCGCCAGAGTCCGAAAGTCCCGGCCTACTTCGGGAACGACAAATGGCAACAACTTTGGCGGCCATCTGGAAGAGCGCCGACAAGGGAGCTTTTGGACCACTACAAGAAAGGACTGGCCAGTCTCGGTTACAAGTACACGACGACCGATGATCGCTTAATCAAGACTCAAGGAAACAAGCGTCTGTACTATCTAGTCTTCGTGAGTAAGGTCAACGTTGGTGCTCGGATTATGAACTCTGTACTAAAACAGCCGGACGCGCGAGGCCAGGCTCAGTTGTTCTAGGTCCAAGTGGTTTGGAAGGCAGCTCATCCCAGGTTCGTCCGTCCAGGATTCTGCCCGCGTCTCGCTTTCCCACGCGCACGGAAGCTTCATTGTGAGCACCCCATTGCTTGAAGAAGAAAGGAACCCCTGCGCCTAAACATTGGTCTCGAATCTCGCGGGCCCAAGCCACACCCATCGGTCTAGCCCGATGCCCGGACTCGCCACCGACTATAACCCAGTCGATTCCGTTCAGATTGAGACGAAGCGGGCCAAGCAGCGGCTCGCACGATAAGAACTTTACTGCTGCTGGCAGTTCTCGAAGGTGGGCGATCCTTGTTACCCACCGCTGGTTTTCGACTGAAACGCCCATCCACACATTCGACGGCCAGGGAAGTTCCTTCGCCAGGAGGCGAGCACGCTCCGGACGTTTCGTAAGAACTTGGAACGTATGCTGCTCAGCCCGTCGCATAGTGTCGAAGACCTGAGCAATGAATCCAGCGGGTATATCCTCATGAAACAGGTCGGACATGGAGTTGACGAATACGAGTCGCGGCCGACGCCATTTTAGGGGTAGCTCCAAACGCTCAGGCCACAGTTTTAAGTCAAACCCTTGCTCGTAAGGGTGGCCGGGGACTCCCCTGAACCGCTCCGCAAACGTCTCCGCGTAACAGTGCGCGCAGCCAGGCGATACTTTCGTGCATCCGGTCACTGGGTTCCAAGTAGCTTCCGTCCATTCAATGCCAGAGTGCTCACTCATGATGGCCTCTTCCCACTGCTTCTTAACATAGGTTATCCGCTACCAGTTTAGTCTTCAACCTTCGTTGTGTGGTCTCTGGCCGCTACCACTCCCATGCACCCCCGCCAGCCCCGCCTACGACAGCCCTTCGAGGAAGCGGATGAGCGCGGCGTTCACCTCGGCCGGGCGCTCTTGCGGCGTCCAGTGGCCGCAGCCCGATAGCACGACCGTCTCGCGCAGGTTCGGCACGTTCGCCTTCATGCGATCGAGGTTCGTGAACCGCGAGACCGGGTCGCGGTCGCCGGCGATGAAGAGCGCAGGCTGCTGTACCTTCGCGCCGGCAAGCTGCGGCAGCTCTTCCCAATCGCGATCCATGTTCCGATAGCGATTCAGCCCGCCGCGGAATCCCGTCCGCTCGAATTCGGCGGTGTAGAAGTCGAGGTCGGCCTCGGAGAGCCACGCCGGCAGCTCGTCCGGCTCAGGCATGCCATCGAGGAACTTCGCGCCCTTCTTCTTCTGCGGCGTTGACGCACCTTGTGGCGCATCGCCGGACGCAGCGTACAAGAACGTCCGCAGAGACCTACGCACATCAGCCTCCAGCTCCGCTTCGGCGATCCCAGGCTCCTGGAAGTAGAGCATGTAGAAGAAGTTATCGCCGAAGGCCCGCTTGAATAGCTGCGTTGGCGGCATGGGCGCGCGAGGCGAATAGGGCACGCTCATGCCAACGACGGCCGAGACTCGGTCAGGGTAGAGCAACGCGCAGTGCCAGGCCATCACCGCAGCCCAGTCCTGGCCAACGACGACGGCCTTCTCCACGCCGAACGCATCGAGCAAGCCGATGAAGTCCGCGGTATGGTTCTTCAGCGTGTAGCTCTCGATCGGATCCGGTGCGTCCGTACGGCCATAGCCACGGACAGCGGGCGCAACTGCGCGGAACCCGGCGCCGGCGAGCGCTGGCAACTGGTGTCGCCAGGAATACCAGGACTCCGGGAAGCCATGCAGCAGCAGGACGACCGGCCCTTCGCCCTGCTCGACGAAGTGCATGTCGATGCCGTTCGTCCTCACCGTATGGTGTATGAGCTCCGACATCCTCACATTTCCTCCGATTATTGCGCTAGCCTGATCCTCGTGGATCGGCGATCGTTTTTCGAAAGAGGCCGATGATCTCCCTGATCATCTGCACGACGTGCGGCCGGCGCTCGATGGGCGTGTTCCCGTTCCGCACCACGATCAGGTCGAGCGCGGGCACGAGAAACAGGTATTGCCCAGCGTAGCCGTTGGCCGAGAATGTGCCCAGGCCGTCATCCGTGAGCCACCAAAGCGCTCCGTAGCCGAACTCGCTGTCCTCGGGCTGGACAGGCGCGGGTGTCCTGGCGTAATCGACCCAGCCCTCGGGGAGGATGCGCTCGCCGTCCCAGACGCCGTCGCGCAGGATGAGCAGCCCGAAGCGGGCGAAGTCGCGCGGCGTACAGTCGCAGAAGGACGAGGCGATCCATGTGCCGGAGCGGTCGAACCTCGGCTTGGCGCTCGCCATCCCGATGCGGTCGAACAGCTCCTTCCGCAGGAACGATAGGTATTCGTCGTCGCCGCCGACGATTCGCTTCACGATGGCCGAGATGATGTTGCTCGTCCCACTCGAGTAGTTGGAGACCTGGTCGGGAGGATGATCGGCGGGAAACGCCGCCGCGAAGGCGCCCGTATCGTCGGCGCCCGGGCGGAAGAGCATCTTGATCACGTCGGACACCTGGTCGTCCTCGTAGTCCTCGCAGAACCGGAGGCCGGAGGTCATGTGCAGCAGCGAGTCGAGCGTGATCTTGGCGCGCGGGTCGCCCGGCTGCTGCCACTCCGGCACGGCCGCCGGACCGGCGACGGAGAGCCGGCCATCGCGGACGAGGATGCCGACGACGGCATGGAGGACGCTCTTCGCCATGGACCACGACGGCTGGACGCCGTCCGGCCCCGTGTCCGGAGCGTAGCGCTCGGCGACGAGCCGGCCACGCCAGACGACGACAACGTCGCTCGTATGCTCGGTCGTCGCCGGCTGCGGCTCCGCGAACGCCGCGTCGAGCAGCGCGTCGAGCGCTTCGCGGTCGACTTCGGGCGGCGGCTCGGCTTCCGGCCAGTCCGTCGCCGGCCAGGGAACGTCCGCCGGCTGCGTGGGTAGCGGAACGAGTTCGTCAGACATCGCTCTCTCTCGTCATCGAAGCTATCACAGCAGGTGGGCACATTCTACGGGCCGTCCGTTCGTTGGATCAACGTACTACTGATCCAGTAAGGTTGCGCTTGACGTGCCCCCGCCCTGGCCCTACGCTGCTGGCACAGCTTTCGCTCATGAGGAGGAACGGATGGACATCTCGAGAGTCATGCTTACCGACAAGGTTGCCATCATCACCGGCGGCGGCCGCGGCCTGGGCAAAGGCTTCGCCCAGGGCCTCGCCGCCTACGGCGCGAAGGTGGTCATCGCCGAGCGGAAGGAGGAGGCCGGCGAGCAGGCGGCGCAGGAGATCCGCGAGCGCGGCCACGAGGCGCTCGCCATCGGCTGCGACGTGCGCGACGGGGAGCAGGTGCGACACATGGTGGAGCAAACGGTGCAGGAGTTCGGCGGCGTCGATTGCTTGATCAACAACGTGGGCGGCATCTACCTGGGCAGTAACCGGCCACCATCGCTGCCGTTCATCGAGCAAACCGAGGACTACTGGGACGACTCCTACACGCTGAACCTGAAGACCGTCTACCACTGCACCTCCGAGGTGGCGAAGGTGATGGTGCGTCAAGGCCGAGGCGGCAGCATCATCAACATCGCCTCCAGCGAGGCGCTGCGCTGCGCGCCCAGCTTCGCCCCGTACAGCGCCTACAAGGCAGCCATCGTCAACCTCACCCGCACGCTGGCGCTGGAGCTTTCGCAGGACAAGATCCGCGTCAACTGCATCGCCCCTGACGCCATCCCCACCGAGGCGCTCACCAGGAGCTTCCCGGAGCTGGCGGGCGACGCGGCCTACGCCCACCACGTGCCGTTGGCGCGAGCCGGCACGACCGACGACGTCGCCGGGGTGGTCATCTTCCTCGCCTCGGAGCTCTCCTCATTCGTCACCGGTGTCACCATCCCGGTGGAGGGAGGCATGCTGGCGGCCGGAGGCTGGCTGCGACACCCAGAGCTGGGCTGGACGACCAACCCGGCCTCCTTCGGCAAGTAGCTCGGACGAAAGGTCGCGGTCGAAGTGAGCGGCCTGTCATGCTAAGCCAAGTAGGGACAACGTCATGCTGAGCCTGTCGAAGCATCTCGTTTCAAGGCACCAGACGCCGCGCTTCCGGACAGACCTGAAGGTCTGTCCCTACGACGGTGAAGCAGCGCACTACACCAACCTCGTAGGGACAAAGCTTTAGCTCTGTCCTCGGCCGTCGCCGCCTGCCATGCTGAGCTTCGCCCCCGTGTCATGCTAAGCCCAGCGAAGCAGCTAGGCGGGCATGATCTCCTGGGCGAACTGCTCCATCTTCTCGAGCTGCTCCTCTAGGGAGCTCGAGTGGAAACCGACCGTCATGCCCGTGACGCCCAGCTCCGCGTACGCCTTCACGTCCTCCAGGATCTGCTCCCGCGAGCCGCTGAACGCGGGTCGATCGCCATCGATCGCAGCGGCCGTCAGCTCGATGGCGCCGGCGGGCAGCACCACCTCCAGCGGCGCGCGCCGCCGATCGTAGGCGGGCAGCGCCCGCGCGTAGTCCAGACGATCCTGCAGCTCGTCGGCGGTCACCTCGAACGGGACCCAGCCATCGCCCAGCTCGACAGCCCGTCGAGCGGCCCGTCGAGTGTTCCCACCCACCCAGATAGGCGGATGGGGCTGCTGGACGGGGCGCGGCGACAGGTGAACTTCCTGAAAGTCGTGGTACGTGCCGTGAAAGGTCGCTTCCTCCTCAGTCCACAGGGTCTTGATCGTCCGAAGGTACTCGTCTGTCACTTCTCCGCGCTTGTCATAGGGAGCGCCCAGCGCGCGGAACTCGCTGCGGAGGTGCCCGACGCCGACGCCCAGGATCACCCGGCCGCCCGAGAGCCGGTCGAGCGTGGCGTACTGCTTGGCGATATCGAACGGGCTATGGTAGGCCAGGATGATCACGTGCGCCAGGAGCCGCACATGCTGGGTAACCGCAGCGACGAAGCTCAACGTCGTCGCCGGCTCGTACCACGTCGCGCCCATGGAGGGCACCGCCCGCCCGGGGATGACCACATGGTCGGAGCAGGTGAGCCAGCCGTAGCCCAGCTCGTCCGCCTTCTTGGCGACGGCGATGATGGGGCCGGGATCGTCGCCGGTCTGCCAGCGGGCCTGGCCGGGCATCTGCTGAACGATTGGCAAGCCGGTCCCGAACTGCACCTTCTCCCCTCCTTGGGGATTCGTCGGCCTCTCAGCGGCTGGCCCGGGCTGTGGTATGATCGAGCCTAGCCGGAGCGAGCAGGGCCGCGGCGATTTCGGTCACGCCACGATCAGCCGGTCACGCTACGATCAGAAGGAAGCCCGTCACCATGCTCGCCGAGGCGCCGAAGAACATCCAGGCCTGGAGCGGCTTATCGGCCATGGAGGGGCCTGGCCCTTGCGCAAAGGCCCCCATGTAGAGCGCAAATCCCAGCGCGAGCAGGATGATGGCAACGATAAACACGCAGCGAATCCCCCGTCAGGCTACGGTCGCTGGGCGGCAAGCGCAAGCGCTGCCGCTCGCGTTGGCGATACCGTCAGCCTTTCACGATAGCCTTCCCGCAGCTTGTCACAATCATCTTCCCGTGCATCTTCCCATGGGACAAGCAGGAAACACTACCGATGTCTGACCGCCACCGCCTGCTAACCCGCGAGAACGTCTACCTCCTCTTCTGGGCCACGGTGCTCGGCCTGGCGGTGGCCGGGGCCTTCGGCGCCTACCGGGCCGTGAGCGCCTCGGGCGAGGACGCGAGCGGCTGGTTCGTCGAGTTCGCCACCGGCCTGCTCTGGCCGGGCGCGCTCATCTTCGCCGGCGTGGCGGGGGCCGTCTTCGTCGGCTGGAAGGCGAACATCGACTGATGATCACGATCCTCTACGGCAAGGACGACTTCAGCGTCCATGAGGCGCTGGCCTCCCTGAAGAGCGAGCTGGACAGCGACGGCATGCTCGCCGACAGCACAGATCACGTCGTGGGGAGCAGCGCGCGCCCGGACGCGCTGCTGGCCCTCTGCCAGACGACGCCGTTCCTCAGCGCGCATCGCCTCGTCGTCGTCGAGGGGCTGCTCGGGCGGTTCGAGCCGAGCGGTCGCCGGCCCCGGCGCGGCAAGAAGAAAGAGACCGCGCTGGGCCCTTGGGAGACGTTCAGCGAAGGGTTGCAGGCGCTGCCGGAGTCGACCGCGCTCGTCTTCCTGGACGGTCCGCTTACAGCGCGAAACCCCCTGCTGCAGGCGCTGCGGCCGCTGGCAGAGGTGCGAGAGTTCAAGCTGCTGAGACAGGCAGAAGTGGCAGGCTGGATCAACCAGCGGGCGCAGCGCTACGGTGTCGTGCTGGAGGCCCGCGCTGTCGTATCCCTGGCGACCCTGGTGGGCAGCCAGCTCTGGATACTGGACAGCGAGCTCCAGAAGCTGGCCGTCTACGCCAACGGCCAGCCGGTCAC
>JACZTE010000037.1 GCA_022573935.1 Chloroflexota bacterium | reverse complement strand
GAACGCCTTACGCTACTTCGGCCGGTCTGAGCTGGAGGAAAATCTGATCGACCAGGTGGTTGCGCCGGTCGATCAACGCCTCGATCGAGAACGGGTCGACGGGCTTGAGACGCTCCAGCAGCGTTCCATGACAGAAGTACCCGATCAGTTCCACGTGCAGGTCGTGAATGAAGAGCGCTGGATCGATCTGGGGGATCCAGCCATTGCTCACGGCCTCCTCGATCTTCGCCATGGCCGGCAGGTAGATACGCTCGACGAATTGCGCGATGTAGGCGCTCGTCGGGTTCTGCTCGAGGAGCTCCCGCGCGAGCAGCCGGGCGTGCGCCGGGTGCTCGGCAAAGTGGGCCTGTATCTGATCGATCATATAGGCGACACGCTCTCGCAGATGGGCACTGTCGAAGCCGCCGGCGAGGAAGTCTTGCATCACACCGGCGATCTCCCCGATCGCTTGATCGAGAACGGCATCATAGAGCGCATTCTTCGTGTCGAAATGATAGAGGACGGTCGTCTTATGGCTGCCTGCGGCGTCCGCTATCTCCTGGATCGAGACGCCCGCCAACCCCCGCTCAGCGAAAAACACCGTCGCCGCGTCGAGAATCGCCTCGCGCCGGTCGGTCTTCGTCGAACCTGCGGACTCACCACTCAGCAGTCTTTCCTGCACCACGCGGTTAGTCTATACTCGTTAAGGAAGGCTGTCAAGCAGACTAATGTAAGCCTCCCAAGGCCATATACTGGTAGCTATGAAAGAGATCCTGGCCGACCTCGATCGCTGGCAAGCGGAGAACGAAGAGATCGCTCTCGCCACGCTCACCGCCGTCCGCGGTTCCGCCCCGCGGCTTCCTGGGGCGCGCCTAGCTCTGACCCGAAGCGGGAAGATGGCGGGCTCCGTCAGCGGCGGCTGTGTCGAGAACGATGTGATGGAACGCGCGATCCAGGTTCTGGACAGCAGCCAGCCCGTGATCGCGAACTACGGCATCGCCGACGAGCTGGGCTTCCAGGTTGGGCTGAGTTGCGGCGGCTCCATCGACGTGCTGATCGAGCCGTTCGCCCCGACGGAGGCCTGGCATGCCGTCGATCGTGCCGTGCGCGAACAGCGGCCGGCCTCATTCGCTATCGGGCTGTCGCCAGCATCACTGCTCGGCCGGAAGCTGACGGTAGCCAACGGGGCTTCCGTCGGCTCCATCGACCCTTCACTGGACGAAAGCATCGCGGCTGAAGCGCAACGCTTCCTGCCGGAGGGGGGCACGCGAACGCTTACCCTCCCCTGGCGAGGCGAGGAAGCGACGGTCTTCTTGGAATCGTTCCCGCCGCCCCTGCGGCTCTTCATCGTCGGCGCTACCCATACGGCGATACCGCTCTGCCGGATGGCGAAGGAGGTCGGTTTTCAGATCACGGTCATCGACGCGCGCAGCATGTTCGCCGTCGAGGAGCGCTTCCCCGACGCCGAGGAGGTGCTGCGCGCCTGGCCGGACAGCGCCTTGGCTGAGAAGGCCATCGACGCCTACTCCTATCTTGTGATCCTGACCCACGATCCGAAGTTCGACCTGCCTACTCTGGAGCTGGCCCTCCGTTCTGACGTGCGCTATATCGGAGCGATGGGAAGCCGGGCTACGCACCGGAAACGAACGGCCCAGCTCCGGCAGCGCGGCTTCTCCGAGGCCGATCTAGCCCGCATCCGGGCGCCCATCGGCCTCGATATCGGCAGCCGCACGCCGGAGGAGATCGCCGTAGCGATCCTGGCCGAGATGCTCGCCGTCCGCTACGGGAAGGCCGAAGACGCCCTCGCTGCAACGGAGGCTTCCGCCGATGCGAAAAAGTAGCCGAACGCGATAATGGCGATCGAGATTCGGGAGACGTTCCAGGTCCAGGCGCCGATAGACGCCGTCTGGCGGTTCGTCATGGATCCAGAGCAGATCGCGGCCTGCATGCCGGGCGCGGTGCTGGAAGAGGTCATCGACGAGCGCACGTTCCTCGGCAGCATCAAGGTGCAATTGGGCGCGGTCACCATCAGCTACAAGGGCCGTATCCAACTCACCGAAGTGGCCGAGCAGAAATACACGGTGCGTATGGAGGCCGAGGGCCGCGAAATGGGCGGCGGCACCGCTAAGGCCAGCATGTCCAGCAGCCTGCGCGCGCTACCCGACGGGCAAACGGAGGTGACGACCGAGGCGAGCATCGACTTGACCGGTCGCATCATGCAGGTCGGCCGCGGCATGATCCAGGGCGTCTCCCAACAGCTGTTCCAGCAGTTCGTGGCCCGCGCCAAGGCTCGCATGGAGGCGCCGGCTGGGGAAGCGGCGGCTGAGGAGGAGGAGGCCACCGAGGCTGAACCCATTCGCGTCGTCCCGCTGATCTTCCGCGTCCTCTGGTCACCCGTGAGCCGCT
Source organism: Chloroflexota bacterium (assembly GCA_022573935.1). Next base: position 5,127 of record JACZTE010000037.1, on the reverse strand, counting down.
TCTTCCGCCGGCTGTTCCGCCGCCCGGCGAACTGAGCCCACGGTTATGGGTCATTTGAATACGAAGCGCGCTTCTCCGTAGGCGAGGCTTTCTAGCCTCGCCGCCGCCAAGCCTGGAAAGGCTCGGCTACCATATTCAAGCATCGCAATCTGAACCATTCCCAGACGCACTCGCTACTTGACGCCCGTTACTGAATGATGATTAGATAGCGGCTGAACGCTGCTGGCTGAGCCAGCAGACCGGCAAGGGGTGGGACAATTCTCGCGTTTCAGAACTGCTGCTTGCCCTGTGAATGAGTTGGTCTCATCGCGTCGACATCGGTCGCTCCGGTGTCCGCGGACAGATGGAGGTTCGCCATGTCGCGCTATCTCATAGCCTGCGATGCCGGGGGCACAATGACCGACGTCATCCTCGTAAACGAGGAGGGCCAGTTCGTCATCGGCAAGGCGCCGACAACGCCTGACGATGAAAGCATCGGCTTCATGGAGTCGTTCGATGAGGCGCTGACGTACTGGGACATGGCCGGGGATGGGCGTGAGGTCTGCTCGAACGCCGAGACGGCGATCTACACCGGCACGAGTATGATTAACACCCTCATCAACCTCTCCGGCCTGAAGGTGGGCCTCATCGTCACCAGGGGCTTCGAGGACATCATCGTGCAGGGCCGTGGCTCTCAGACGTTCATCGGCTACGAATGGTCGGAGATCAGCCACATGCAGTACCGCAAACACCGCGAGCCGCTCGTGCCACGAAAGCAAACCCGCGGTGTGACCGAACGGATCGATATGTTCGGCCAGCCCGTCATTCCGATGTACGAGCACGAGGTGGAGAGCGGCGTTCGCGAGCTGCTCGCAGAAGGTGTCGACTCCATCGCCATCCTCTTCCTCTACTCGTTCACGAACCCGATGCACGAAGCGAGGGCCGGCGAGATCGCGCGCAAGATCGTAGAGGAGTCCGGTCGCGAGATACCCGTCATCCTCTCGAGCGAGGTCGCGCCCATTAGGCGCGAGGTCTCGCGCGCGAACGCGACCGTCATCCAGGCCTACGCCGCTGAGCCCGCTCGTGAGCAGCTCATCCGCGTGGAAGAGAAGCTCATCGAACTAGGCTACAAGCACTCGCTAAAGACGGTGCTCTGCTACGGCGGAGTCACGAACATTCGCTACCCGCGCCTGTTCGAGACCGTCATGTCAGGCCCCGTTGGCGGCATCATGGGTGGCAAGCACCTAGCCAACACAATCGGCGGGCTGGAGAACCTCGTCTGCGCGGACATGGGCGGCACCAGCTTCGATGCCGGTTGCATCACGCAGGGCATGCTGCCTATCGACCGCGAGCCACCGTTCCAACAGATGTACGTGAACGTGCCGATGCTGGACATCCGATCGATCGGGGCTGGCACGGGCACCTACATTCGGCTCGACCCTGAAACGAATCGGCTGAAGCTTGGCCCAGAGAGCGCGGGTGGCGTTCCGGGCCCGGTCTTCCAGGAGCAGGGCAACGAAATCCCGACCATCGGCGACTGCGATCTGATCCTCGGGATCATCAACCCGGACTACTACCTGGGCGGCCGGATTAAGGTCAACAAGCAGAAGGCCGAGGAGGTCTTCAAAGAGAAGATCGCCGATCCGCTCGGCCTCGACGTGCCGACCGCCGCCGAACATTGCGTGAACCTGGTCAACGTCATGATGCGCGAGCATCTGGTAAGGTCGCTCATGCTGGGTTACGACATCCGCGATTACACGCTGCTAGGCTACGGCGGCGCTGGCCCCATGCATCTGGCCGGCTACGCCAGCGAGTACCCGTGGAAGGGCATCGCGACGGTACCGCACGCGGCAGCGTTCTCTGCCTGGGGCGGCGCCTGCATGGACTACGCCCACCGGCGGCACAAGAGCGTGGCCGCTGTGATTCCGCCGGGCGCTGATGAGGCCGCGAAGCTGTTCGCCGGTCAGACGGTCAGCGCGGCCTGGGAGGAGCTGGAGACTCAGCTACTGGACGAGCTGTTGGCCGAGGGATTCACTCGCGACCAGATCTCGCTTCGCCAGATCGCGTACATAAAGTATTTCGGCCACCTGGACGATCTAGAAATCGCTTCGCCTGTGGAGCGGCTCAACACAGTAGAGGACGTCGACAGGCTGATCAACGAGTTCGTGGACATCTTCACAACCACCTACACGCTTGCCGGGAAGCCGCCGGTGCCGACCTATCAGATCGAAGAGGTGAGCGTCATCGCCGAAGTGAGTACGGTGAAGCCGCACGTCGGCACGTTCGAGCTAGAAGGCAAGGAGCCGTCCAAGGCAGCGCGCAAAGGCACGCGTCCGGTCTTCTACGAAGGCACATGGCACGAAGGCCAGCTTTACGAGCTGGACGAGCTGCGCGCCGGAAACGAGATCACCGGCCTCGCGGTGGTTGAGGCGCCTAGCACCACGCTCTACGTGCCGGCCGGTTGGCACGCTAAGCTCGACGAGCACGAGATCATTTGGCTCAGCAAAGGAGGCAGCTCATGACCACAGAAGCGACTCCGCCGACCGCGAAGGCCACGCCGATCAAGGACCTGCTGGCGAAGAACGACGATCTCTTCGCTCAGACCGGCCATCTCTTCGGGCTGAAGGAGCTGAAGCGCAAGCAAGAGGACCCCGGTGGCTACGAGGCCGTCTGGCAAATCCTGCTCAATATCTGCAACACCGGCTGGGACGTCGGCTGCCGCGTGTCGTCGTCGGCGATCGCGGTCGAGGGCGGAGACGCGCTCTGGGCGCTCCATCTCCCGACGGGCGAAGCGGTGTCAGTCTCGCGCGGCATCACGGCCCACCCGGGGTTGCTCTCCCACTTCGTGCGCCAGCTCATTGAGGAGGGCTACGAGGACAATCCCGGCATCCACCCCGGCGATATCTTCGAGAACAACGACCCGCACTACGGCGGCATCCACCCTGTCGACTTCGACACAGGCGTTCCGATCTTTTACGGCGATGAGCTCGTGGCCTGGGCCACTGGTGTTACCCACGTCATGGACAGCGGCTACATCCTGCCGGGGTCGATCGGCTTCATGAACCCGGACTCCTTTGCGGATGGCATGCCGGTCACGATGGAGAGGATCGGCCAGAACGACCAGCTCCACCCCTGGTACGAGATGCGCGTTAAGTCGCGCACACGCGTGCCTGATTTCGTCATGGGCGACGCTCGGGGCCGTTTGGCGGGATGCCTGACGATCCGCAACAAGGTCATCGAGGCGATCGACAAGTATGGCCTTGACTACTTCAAAGACGTCATGCATGAGTATGTCGAAGACAGCCGGCGCTATGCCGTCACGCGGGTGAAAAACCAAGCTATCCCGGGCCGCCTGCGCAAGTCCAACTTCAAGGACCTGGCCATGAAAGGCAAGCGCGTCATCATGCCTAACCAGGACATCGATATTCTCTTCAACCTGCCCTTGGAGATGAACGTCGATAAGGACGCTCACGTGAGCTTCTCGCTCAGCGGCGCCAGCAGCTGGGTGCCGTTCGGGCAGAACATCACGCCGCCGGCCATCAAGTCGGCGCTGCTCAATGCCTACTCGCATATGGTCGGGTTCGACATGTGCAACTGGGGCCCCGCCGCGGCGTGGACGCTGGAGGACCCGCCCGAAGGCTCTTGGGCCAATCCGTACCCGGTGAACTACTACGCATCAGCGGGCGTGGCGTGGGCGCCGGCTGTGATGTGGATGAGCTCCCTCTACGAGGCGTTCGGCCGGTCCTACTTCATGCGCGGCTACATCGAGGAGGTCGCCGCGGGAGCCGCGACGACGCTCACCGCTGAATTCTCAGGCATTGGCCAATACGGGACGTACGTCGCGGGCCTCAGCCTGGAGCAGGCGAGCAACGGCGCGCCCGCTCGCGGTATGGCCGACGGCGAGAACAGCGCCTGGTGCATCTACACGCCCAACGCCGACTTCGGGAACGCCGAGGTGACGGAGTTGTACTACCCGATTGTCTATCTCGGGCGAAACATCCAGCCGGACTCGGGTGGCTACGGCACATTCCGCGGCGGCCTCGGCCACACGGCTGTTTGGATGGTCAAGAATACGCCGGGTATCGAGTACCAATGCGGCTGTGCAGGCATGCGAAGTAAGGTTCTTGCCAACCACGGCATGTTCGGCGCCTATCCCACCTGGCCAGACCGCGGGAGCTACGCCAGCGGCACGAACCTCAAAGAGCTGATCGACGCCCAGAAGCCGCTCGTGCACGAACGAGGCGACCCCGAAGACCCGATCATGGCGAAGAACTTGATCGCAAAGGTGATGGAGACGAACATCATTACGCCGTTCATCACGCCCGAGCAGCTCCACGAATACGATGTGATCATGCACCCGATCTCCGGCGCGCAGGCGCTTGGCGATCCGCTGGAGCGCGACCCAGCGGAGGTGGCGTTGGATCTCACCAAGGGCTGGACCCGTGAGCGAATCGCGTCTGACGTCCACGGTGTTGTCGCCAGCTACGACGAGGCTGCCAAAGAGTACAGGATCGACGCTGCCGCTACCGAGAAGAAGCGCGACGAGATGCGGCAGACGCGAAAGGACCGCAGCGTGCCGTTCAAGGAGTGGTGGGCGCAGGAGCGCGAGAAGGTGCAGGCGAAGGAGAACATGGATCCCGCCGTCCTCGATATGTGGCGCAGTTCAATGGAGCTGTCGCCGGGGTACGGCGCCGAGCTACGGGCGTTCTGGAAGCTGCCCGAAGACTTCACGTTCTAGGAGGCCGAAATGCCAGAGTACGATATCGGCGAACTCGAAAAATTGTTCGATGGACAGCTACCGTGGCCGCGCGTCCAGGAGATCATGAAGGGTGCCAAGGACTTGGACCGCTTCGAGAAGTGGGTCCAGATCCTGCAAGGCCGCGTGTCTTGGCCGGAGCCTATCTTGCTCCCGCTGACGCCAAGCCTGTTCATCGTCCAGAAGGAGAACAACGATCGCGTGGTCAAGTGCAAGTGTGGCCAGGAGTTCGGCGACTACCGCGTCAACTGGAAGCTCAGCGCCTCGATCTACGTCCGCGAGTCCGAGGAGGATTTCAAGGAGATCTACCGCGGCTCGGAGCAGCCTGACCCGGCTTGGACGCAGATCCGCGAGTACTCCTGCCCCGGCTGCGGCACCCAGCTCGAGGTCGA
>JACZTE010000036.1 GCA_022573935.1 Chloroflexota bacterium | reverse complement strand
TCCTTTAGATCGAGATACGAGCAGGGCAGCTCTTCACTCTGGCAGCGGACCTGCTGGCCGCGGGGCCCCTCGATGAGCGTCAGTTTCACCTGGCCGTTGACCTGTGTCCAGACATAGCGGCTGAAGCCATAGGAGCCGATCGGAGAATCAGGCGTTACCCCATCTGGGAAGCTTGCATCGTTCGGGACGTCTTCGAATGAGAGCGCTTCTTGGGCCAGATCGGGGGTCTCAATCGATGGAGACGATGAGTCTGGGTTGTCCCCTGACGAACACGCTGCCGCGATCACCGCGAATGCGGCCATCGCGAGTGCGACCATCGATACGAGTACTGTGCGTGTTCTCGGCTGGCTCATGAACGACCTCCGTCTCTGCATTCACCCAGGGTAAAGCAGACAGTTTAGATTCGTCAAGCTCGGCGGCGACTCATACCGAAGTCGCATCGGATGCACGTTGCGACCGAGCCCGGCGCGACGTCGCCGGCAGCGGCTTCCACGCCGCTGCCCGGATCAGGTCCGCGAGCGGGATACGTAGGCCTTTGCGCTGTAGCTCCACCAGGTCCGTGATCATCTTATGGGTTGAGCCGCGCTAAAGCCAGAAGGCCGTCCGGCGCATTCCCGAAGCCGGGGTAGATTCTTAATCCCGCTGGCACTAAGATATGGCTATCAGCCCGGTGCCCGTTTGCGGGACAGCAAGCGAGGCTAAGCACGATGATGGGGGGGATATGAACCGCAGAGATTTCTTGAAAGGCGCCATCTCGGTCGCCGCTGTTGCCTCACTCGGTCCGCTTGTGGCGGCATGTAGCGAGGAGGACGAAGCGGCGCCTTCTGATTTAGAGAGTACCGCTGAACCGACGCTCTCCGCATACGATGGCACCCATGAGGGAAGCGTCGCTCATCTCCTGCCAACCGTTGGCAGCAACCGCATTCTGATCAAGGCCTCGTTTATCGCACCACAAGCCGAAGCCCCAGAGCTTTCGGTGGATGGGCAACGCGTCATCGGCAAGATGACGGACAGCCAGGGGCTGTTCTGGGCGTTCGACGCGCAAGATCTGGAAGCGGGCCGACGCTACACGCTAGAGCTCCGGCGCGGGGGACGTCATTTAATCGATCCGTGGGAGCTGTCTACGTTTCCGGCGCCGGACGCACGCCCAGAGCGACTCCGCCTGCTCATGTACACCTGTGCTGGCGGCAATGACATCTTCGGGTTGTATGTGCCGACTGCCGCCCGGCAGCGTCTGTTCCGGCGCGCTCTCACCTTCGAACCGGACGCCGTCATTGCTAACGGAGATCACGTGTACTGGGATCTACGAGCGGGTCTTGCCGCAATCGTTACCGGTCGCTCGGAATTGGCTGAGGAGCATGCCGGGGTGTTCGATCGAACGGAGCCTGTCCTCGGCACGGCCAACGAGGAGGTGCTCAAACGCGCTGTCGGGCCGCAGATAGCCGGCCTGTACGGGACGATGTTCCGTTCTCTGCCGGTCTTCTTCCTACGCGATGATCACGATTATTTCGAAGACGATCAGGTCACAGAGGAGTTGATCTCGTTTCCGCCCGACGACTTCATGCGACGCCTCGCCCGCGCATCACAACGGCTCTACTACCCGGAGTTTCTCCCGGACAGCAACCGGCCGTTGGACTTACCCGGAGCATCGGCGAGCGATCGTCCAGCGGGCGTGAGCGAAGCGTTCGGCACGCTACGCTACGGTCAGCTCCTAGAAGCCCTCCTCTATGACTGCAAGGGCTTCATGACCCTCGACGGTCAGGAAGGAACGCTGATCCCACCACAGGTCGAAGAGTGGCTACGTTCGCGCATGGCGGACACAAGCGTGGATCACGTGATGAACCTACCCTCCAACCCGCCAGGGTGGAGCGCCGGCAAGTTTGCGGAATGGTATCCTGATGTCCTTGCCGAAGAGGGCGGGCTCACGACGGCCATTCCTAAACCGGGCTGGCAAGAGGGGTGGCTCGCACAGCACGATCGAATCTTGTCTGCCGCCTCAGCCATGAATCGCATCCCCCTGTTCATGAGCGGCGATATCCACAGTGTGGCGGAGGGCCGTATCCTGCGAAGCGGTACGCACGACTTCCGCGACAACCCTGTCATTTCGGTGCTCACGGGCCCTCTTGGTACGGGCATCGGCTGGCCCTCGATAGCTCGCGGCACGATCGCCACGCCACCGGATCACCTAGAGGTAGAAGAAGTCGTGCCCGTGCTCGAAGAGAATGGTTTCCACATCGTGGACTTCGAGCCGGACAAGGTGACGATCCAGCACTTCCGGTGGAACGGGAGGCAAGATCCTGAAGACGCGATCGACACACTGATGCCGTTCCACATCAGCGAGTACCCGACCCGCGCATGAGCAAAGAATCGCCCGTGCGCGAGTAAGGTGCCTCTTCGTGGCCGGTGGCAGCCCCGACCTTGCGCTAGGCAATCGTTCTATTCGCAGGCTTCTCAGACGCGTGAGACGCATCATCGGACAATGTGGAGGTTGGACGATCTCCGACCGTGACTACAGGAAGCACGGCAGTTGCCGATATAGCAACCGATAGAGTAGACTGGTCTTAGACTAGTTGAAAGGTACAAGTATGGAGACCGTCGGCGCATACCAGGCTAAGACCCATTTAGCTCGATTGCTGAAGAAGGTCGCTCGGGGGGAGACCGTCACCATCACCAAGCACGGTGTCCCTGTAGCCGTTCTTGTTCCCCACCCTCAATCGCGACAACTGAAGCCGGCCACGGTCATCAGCTCGCTGCGCGAGTTCCGTAGTCGCCTAACGCTAGACGGCGTGTCCGTCCGTGAGCTGATCGAAGAAGGCCGCCGGTAATGGTCTTCGTCGTGGACGCTTCGGTCACCTTAGCGTGGTGTTTTCAGGACGAGACGACGAAGTACGCGGAGACGGTGCTCGACCGACTCGAGCAGACACAGGCGGTGGTGCCTCCCATCTGGCCGCTAGAGGTGGCGAACGTCTTGCTCATGGCCGAACGCCGGCGCCGGCTGAGCGAAGCGCAAACAACTCGTCTCGTACAGCTCTTGTCAGCACTACCGGTCACTATCGATGCCGAAAGCTTGAACCACGTGTTGGGCCCGGTGCTTGCGCTGGGCCGTGAGCACCGCCTTACGGCGTACGATGCCAGCTACATTGAGCTTGCCATGCGCCAAGGTCTGTCGTTGGCCACACAAGATGCGGCGCTTAAGAAAGCGGCGGTCCGCGCGGGCGTGTCGCTGGTTGAGTAACACGCTGCGCTACATGCTTCTCGCCGAGGACTCGAAGGGGCTGTGTAGTAGAATGGCTCTTCGGGTAGTCCTTCCGGGGAAGGAGAACCTACAACCCAGCGGTTAATCCTTCCAGGGAAGGACCCGCTCTACCTTGAGCCGGTCTCGCAGCTCTTGGTTCAACCGACCGGACTTAAGTGCGCGTTCTCGTCGCATCGCCTCCGCGCGGGTGGCGAAGGTCTCGGTATAGACTGGTGTCCACGGGCCTCGTCTCTTGGTCCAGTTGCCGGTGCCGCTCTGATGCTGGGCGAGTCGCTGCTCCAGATCGTGGGTATGGCCAATATACAGTCGGCCTTCAAGGTTTCGTAAGACATAGACCGTGAACGCCATCGCTAGATAGAATGGCTCCTCGGGTAGTCCTTCCGGGGAAGGAGAACCTACAACCTAGCGGTTAATCCTTCCCTGGAAGGACCCGCTCTACCTTGAGCCGGTCTCGCAGCTCTTGATTCAGTCGGCCTGACCTAACGTTAAATAATCTGGCTCCTCGGGTAGGCGGCGAGCCAGCCCTACTACAGAACCCCCAAACACACGAGCCGATAGCTGTTCCCGCACTGGTGCTGCCATGATGACCACCGTTGACCGCCCGCCGCGTTGCTGGCGCTGCGACCGTGCACTGGCGGAGTACCTGGCTCGGCCCTGGTCGCTCAGGTGCCGCCGGTGCCACGCCAACAACCGGAGCGAGCGCTGGTTCGGCGGTGGTTAGCGTGACCGGCATAGACCGGCGTCTGAGCCTCGTCAGCAGGAATCGGAGGCTAGATGACAGCTTTAGACGCTAGTTCTGTTTTCGAGAGCTCGCGGCCGCCTCTCTATTGCTCCGCTGGCTGCGGCTATCGTCTCGACAACATCGGCGCGCCCGGCTACAAGGGGGCGGTGCTGATACACATCGGCGACGAGCCGTACTGGTTCTGCGGGGTGCTCTGTGCCCGAAACTGCTTGGAGCAGATGTGCGAGGTGATCTACGAGGGCGGCAATCCCAACCTACTCGACTTCATGCTCTGGCACACGCTCTCGCCGAACTAGACAGGACCGAGGTTGTCGCGGCTCGTCAGCATGACCACACCCGGCAGGGTTCTTGGTATGAGTTGCGTCGTCCTGGTCAGGTCGCAGGCTATCGGCAGCCCAGACCCCATATTGTGCCATCAAATGTTGGTGGTGAGGGGCCGCGAGAAAATTGTCGTCGAAATCTTCCTTCCGTACCTGCAGTCATGGTTGTAGCGCAGGCTGGCTCATCCTACACACTATTTGCTCATGGGGCCGCGCCAGCGGCGAAGCTGCCGGGAGCAGGCCTGCCACACTTAGGTTTGCGCGCCGTGGGCCTCCGGCAGGCTCAGGGACCACTGGTGGAAGAGCTTCGCGTACTCGCCATCGAGCGCGAGCAGCTCGTCATGGTGGCCGTCCTCGATCACGCGTCCGTCGTCGATCAGCAACACCCGCTCGGCGTGCTCAGCCGTGCTCAGCCGGTGCGCGACGACGACGCTCGTGCGGCCGGCGAGTAGCTGGCGCATCGCCATCTCGACGAGCACTTCGGTGCCCGGATCGAGGCTCGAAGTCGCCTCGTCCAGGATCAGGACGGCCGGGTCGGCGAGGAACGCGCGGGCGAGCGAGACGAGCTGTTTCTCGCCTGCCGAGAGGCGGGAACCTCTGTGGCTCACGTGCGTATCGTAGCCTCCGGGCAGCGACATGACGAAGTCGTGGATGCCGAGCCTGGTGCACGCCTGGATGACCTGCTCGTCGGTCGCGTCGGGCTGGCCGAAGAGGATGTTCTCGCGGATCGTGCCGCCAAACAGAAAGCCTTCCTGCGGGATCATGACGATCGAACGTCGCAGGTCGGCCAAGCTCAGCTCGCGCAGATCGATGTCGTCGAAGAGGACGCGGCCGCCGGTCGGGTCGTAGAAGCGCATCATGAGGCGTGCGATCGTCGACTTGCCTGCGCCGGTCGCACCGACGAGCGCGACGCGTTGGCCGGAGGGGATCTCCAGGCCGACATCGTGGAGGACCGGGTTCGCGGGATCGTAGCCGAACGTGACGTGCTCGAAGCGGACGCGGCCCTCGACAGCGTGCGGAAGCGGCGTCGCGCTCTCAGGCTCGCGGACGGCGGGTTCGATCGCAAGTAGCGCGAAGATCTTGTTCAGTGCGGCTGTGCCCTGCTGCAACATGTCGATAAACATCGATAGCTGTTGGATGGGTTGGAAGATGAAGCTCAGATAGAAGAGGAACGCCGCTACCGTGCCGACGCTCACTTCAGCGCCGAAGACGCCGCGGCCACCGAAGTAGAGGACGATACCCACACCGAGCCCGGCGAGCAATTCGATGAACGGGATGTATACAGCGGCGATGCGCACGGCCCGAAGGTTGGCATGGTAGTTCGCTTCGTTGATCTCGCCGAAGCGCTCGATGTTGTAGCGCTCCCGCGCGAACGCCTTGACGACCTTCATGCCCGCAAACGACTCCTGGATGTGCACTAGTACGTCCGCGATACGGTCGCGCACGGCATCATAGGCACGCGCGGAGTAGACGCGGAAGATCGCGGTGCCGACGACGAGCGGCGGGACGACGATGAGCGCGACGAGGGAGAGCTGCCAGCTCAGGAAGAGCAGGATCACGATCGTGCCGGTGAGCAACAGCGCCGACTGCGCCACGAGCAGGAAAGCGTTGCTGATCATGTCGGTCAGCGCGACCGTGTCTGCGCTCATGCGCGAGAGCAGCCGGCCTGAGTTCTCCTTGTCATAGAAGGACATCGAGAGGCGCTGCAGGTGTGTGAACAGACGCATCCGCAGGTCACGGATGAAGCCCTGGCCGATCCACGAGACCAGGTACGTGCTCAGCCCCTGGAAAGCGTATGCGGCGACGGCTAATACGACGAAGATGAGCGACGCTTCCACGATCGCGCCGCTGTCATTGTTCAGGAGACCGGAGTCGATCGCGCGCTGGATGACGAGCGGCCGCGCCAGGTTCGATAGCGATAGCATGATGATCGCGAACGTGGTGAGCACGATGTGCGGCCAGCGATGCGCCATCATCTGCGCGGCGCCGCTCAGGCTGCGAAGCTGCGGCTTGGCGCTCGCGGTGTCGTCTAGCTCACTCATCCTGAAGTTGCTCCAACCTGTCCCAGCACTTCGGCGTATCGCGGGTTACTGAGCATCAGCTCGGTGTGCGTGCCCATGTCCGCGACGCGGCCTTCGTCCATGAGTACCACCTGGTCAGCCAGCGCTATCGTCGAGAGCCGGTGAGAGATGATGATCGTCGTGCGGCCCTCCATGACGCGGCGCAGCGCGTTCCGGATCTCCTCCTCCATGCGCGCGTCGACGCTCGACGTCGCGTCGTCCAGGATGAGCACGCGGGGCTGCATGAGCACCGCACGAGCGATGGCGACGCGCTGGCGCTGTCCGCCGGAGAGCGAGAAGCCCTGTTCTCCGACGACCGTGTCGTAGCCGTCCGGCAGCCGCTCGATGAACTCGGTCGCCTGCGCGATCTCGGCTGCATGTTCGATCTCGTCGTCGCTCGCGTCGACGTTGCCGTAGGCGATGTTGTTGCGGATCGAGTCGGAGAAGAGGAACGTATCTTCGAAGACGATGCCGACGTTCCGCCGTAGCTCGCGGAGCTTGAGGTCGCGGATGTCAGCGCCATCGATCGTGATCGCGCCGTCGTTGGTGTCGTAGAAGCGCGATAGCAGCCGGGCGACGGTCGACTTGCCGCAGCCGGTCGGGCCGACGAGCGCCACGGCGGTGCCCGCGGGAACGCGCAGATCGAAGTGACGCAGGACCGGGCGCTCCGGCTGGTAGCCAAACGTCACGTCTTGGAACTGGACCTCGCCTGCGCCGTCCGGCAGCGATCGCGCATGCGGGCGCTCCTGGACCGTCGGCTCGGTGCGGATCACGTTCCAGACGCGGGCCGCCGATGTCATCGCGCGCTGGCCGGAGGCGATGATCTCGCCAAGGCCCTGCATTGGCCAGACGAGGATGGTGAGGAGTTGGAAGAAGGCAACGAACTGGCCTACGGTAACGCTGCCCTCCAGCACGAGCCAGCCGCCGTAGGCGAGAATGATCAGCTGGCCTATCGCCGGCAGGAAGGCGAACAGCGGCGTGTAGATCGTGCGGAGTCGAGCGACCTCCATCTGGTCGTTGTAGATCTCCTCGACGACGGCGCCGACTCGCTTGATCTCGTGCTCCTCGCGGCCGAACGAGCGCACGAGCCGCGCGCCCGCGATGTTCTCTTCGACAGCGTCCGTCATGTCGCCCAGCCCC
>JACZTE010000035.1 GCA_022573935.1 Chloroflexota bacterium | reverse complement strand
TACTATCCGTTGCACGGGCGATTAGCTCAGTTGGCTAGAGCGCCTGCTTTACACGCAGGAGGTCGCAGGTTCAAGTCCTGCATCGCCCACCACAACAACGCCACGCCGTCTCTCTTCCGCATCGGTCATAACCGCCAACCTTGAAATAGTTGACAGGTCGCCATTCTTTATGTACAGTCTGTGCAACTGGTGGCGACGACGGCGTCGTTAGTGCCGCATACAGCGGGCTGGACGCCCAATCGCAACGTTCACACCTGCCCCGCCGTTAGATCGTGTGAAGCTCTACGTACGGAGGTGGGTGATCATGTCTTCTCGCAGCAACCGCGCACACGGACGACGGTCGGATCTCAAAGCGAAAGCTTCCACGGTTGCCGTCGCGCAACCTCGCCCTCAGCCCATCGATGGCGCAACTACCGCGCCTCCGGACATCTACCACGTCGAACGTAACGAGGACTACCTGCGCCAGCTCCAAGAGGAAGCCGACTATTGGGACGATCATCCCGACACGCTATCGAGCAAGAAAGCCCTCGACAAGATATGGCAATACCAGAATGAGCAGCTGACCGGCAATCCTAAACGGCAGTGGTTCGAGATGATCAGTGATTACGGCAAGTTCAAGCGGGGATGTGTGCTGGGCGCTGGGCCAGGCGATGCGGAGAGCGAGCTACTGAGACAGTACGAACAGCTTCACCTGACGATCTACGACATCAGCGGTGAGTCTCTCATCAGGTTGCAAGACCGCCTAGAGCACGAATTCCCCGGCCGCACAGAGACGCGTCAGGAGGACCTGAACTTCGTCACGCTGCCTGCGAACACATACGATCTCTTCGTCTCGAACGCCTCCATCCACCACATCTTAAACCTCGAGCACCTGGCGTTTCAGGTCAACGATAGCCTCACGCACGACGGGTTCTTCTTCCTGAGGGACACGGTGGGCGAATCGTTCTTTCAGTTCAGCGAGGAGAAGAAGCGACTCTTCCAGGCCTTCAGGACCGCCACCGCCGAAGACGCGGGGCGGAATATGCTGATTCAATGGCCGGACCTCGACAATTGGACCGATAGCCCGTTCGAGAGCGTGCGCTCTGGCGACATCTTAGACGTCTTTGGGACCTATTTGCGAAACGTCCGCGTTGGCACGTGCAGCGCCCTCTTTGAGCTTACGTTATTTGCCGAGCCCGCCGTCAACACGTCAAGGACGGGCATCTATCGCATCCGGGGGATGGGGCGCCTGGTCGGCGCACTTCGCGCGCTGCGCTCCAGGCTCCGGCGGAAGGCCAACATCACCCGCGCGTGGGCTAAGGGCGATCTGCTGATCATGATGGACAGGATCCTCTCCGAGACGGGCTACCTGCAGCCAGGCCTGGCGTTCGCCATCTACCAGAAGCGAACATAGCGCCGCGAAATCTGGCCGCACCAACTCCAACGCACACCTCCGCAGTTGCGCCAGAGGTTCGCCGTGCTTACAATAGGCGCGCCCGCCTGGGGCCCGCCTAGCAGCGACGAGTCACCTCGCCTCGGCGGCGCTCAACCGACGCGGACAGGGAGCGCATGGAAGAAGAGCAGGGCCCCTTCGACCGCATTCTCCAACCGGAGCCGCCAAAAGAGGGGGACCGGGCCGCTATCATCATCGTCGCGGCGGGCATCGTCCTGGGGCTGATCCTGCTCCTCCTGGTGCTGCCACCCATCTCCATCCTCGACGACGGCGGCGAGGCCGCCGAGATCAGCGCGGTAACCAGCATCGCCCGAGATGCGCTACCCCCGCCACCGACCGGCTTCGAGGCCGTGAGCGCACTCTACGACCTTTCGTCGACAGAGCCGCTCCGCCAGCCCGCTCGTCTCGGCGTGCTCCTCACCACAAGCCTAGCCGAAGGGACGCCACTCGTCCTCTTCACGTATCGAGACGGGGCGTGGCAGCGGCTGGGGACGGCCATCGTCGAGGCCGAGGGCCGCACCGCCCGAGGCGAGGTGCCTATCCTGCCCGCCAACATCGCGGCGCTCAGGCCTACGGTACAGGCAAGGATCGTCCTCGGCAGCCTTCCGCTGGACGAAGAACTCGACCAGCAAGCGCTCGATAGCCTCACCATGCTAAACCCGGCAGGCTTCACGCTCGACAGCGACGGCCGCATCTCCGGCGGCCCGCTGGAACTCCCGACTGACCTTTCAGTGCCGATAGCGCCCACCATCAGCGCCTCGACGCCTTCGGAGGCCGAAGCGCTCGATGCGATCCTCGCTTCGCCCGAGCTGCGCACCCAGCACGTACAGGCGATCCTCGCGTTCGCACGCGAGAACAGCGTAGCCGGCATCGATCTCGACTACCGAGCTCTCGATCCTGTGCGGGAGGCCGACTTCGTGTCGTTCGTCCAAGAGCTATCGACCGGCCTGCGCGGCGAGGGCCGCACCCTCAGCCTCACGCTCCCCATGCCGGAGCGCCAGGGAGACGCCTGGGACACCCTGGGGTTCGACTGGCCCGCGCTGATGCCGCACGTGACCGTTGCCAAGCTGGCCCCGGAGGAGGATCCGGAGCAGTATCACCAGCGGACGGATGAGGCGCTGGGCTATCTGGTGGCCCGCGTTCCCAGCAGCAAGCTGCTCCTAGTCGTGGCCTCCCTCAGCAGCGAGCGCGGGGCCGTCGGCATGCGCGCGCTGTCGCTGACGGAGGCGCTGTCGTTGGCAAGCACGCCCGTGGTGCAGCCAACGGGGCCGGTCGCCCCAGAGGCGACGGTCCAGCTGGTGGGCCAGAACCTGGCTGAGGAGCTGGGCGCGAGCGAGCTGCGCTGGCACGACGGGGCGCGCGCTGTCGTCTTTAGCTACGCCGGGCTGGGCGGCGAGCGCACCGTCTGGATCGCCAACGTCTTCAGCGAGGCGTTCAAGCTCGATCTGGCCCGTCGCTACCAGCTGGGCGGCGTCGCCGTGGCGGACGTCTCCCAATCGGCAGCCGACGCGAACATCTGGCCGGCGGTGCGGCAATACGCGGAGACAGGCGAGGTAGTGCTGATCGAGCCGAACGGAGGGCTGCTCCAGCCCCAGTGGACCGCGACCGGCGGGACGCTGGAGAGCTATACCGGCGCCACGGTGACCTGGCGCGCCCCGGCCGAATCCGGCGTGTACACGCTCACCCTCATCGTCAGCGATGGAGTGATGCGCGTGGGACAGCGGCTCCAACTCCAGGTAGAGCCGGCCCGGGACGCCGTCTCGCCATAGGCTCGTGCGCGTTACCGGCGGAGCAGCCCGCGGCCGCCGCCTGAAGAGCCCGCGGAAGGGAGTGCGGCCCACGACAGACCTGGTGCGGGGCGCCATCTTCGATGCGCTGGAGGCGCAGGAGGCAGACCTCTCGCGGGTGTTGGACCTCTACGCCGGCAGCGGCGCTCTCGGCATCGAGGCGCTGAGCCGCGGAGGCGGCTGGTGCGACTTTGTGGAACGCGACGGGGCGAACGTCGCCGTCATTCGGGAGAACCTGATGCTGACAGCACTAGCGGAACGAGGTCGCGTGCATCGGATGGCGGCGGAGCGAGCCCCCGAGCGGCTGGCGGAACCCTATTCGCTGCTGCTGGCCGATCCGCCCTACGATGACGACGCCGCGCCTGCTACCCTGGAACGCATCGCCGCCTCGGCGCTGGTTGGCTCCGAGGCGACGCTGGTGCTGGAGCAGAGCTATCGACGCGGGCCGCCCCAGGAGCTGCCGCCACTGGAGCTAACCTGGAGCCGCCGCTACGGGGACACGCTCGTGTCGATCTACCGCCGCTAGCAACGTCAGGAGGGAACGCCTTGGCCACCGCAATCTTTCCCGGCCGCTTCGACCCGGTCACCATCGGACACGTAGATATCGTCCAGCGCGCCGCCTCCCTGTTCGACAACCTGATCGTAGCCGTATACGATCTTTCCTCCGGCCCTCTCTTCAGCACGGAGGAGCGGATACAGCTCTTCGCCAAGGCGGTGGAAGACCGCCCAAACGTCACCGTGAAGTCGTTCAAGGGGCTGATCGTCGATTTCGCCCGCCAAGAATCGGCGGGCGTGTTAGTGCGGGGCATCCGCGCCGTCACCGGCTTCGAGGCTGAGTTCGATATGGCGCTGATGAACAAGCGCATGGCGCCGGAGATCGAATCGGTCTATCTGATGGCCAGCCTGGGACACCTCTTTATCAGCGGCAGTCGCATCCGCGAAGTAGCCAGGCTGGGGTATGATGTGACCGACTTGGTGCCTGGCCACGTGGCGGAAGCGCTGCGGACGAAGCTCGCGCAGGGCCAGGCGTCCTGAGGGAGGCCATCATCGACCTACTACATCTCATCGATCGGCTGGAGGAACTCATCGGCGAGGCGCGACGCCTGCCCATCGGTACCGCCGTCGTCATCGACCGCCGCCGCCTGCTCGACTTCATAGACCAGCTCCGCGCTACCGTGCCCGCCGAGGTGCGAGAAGCGCAGGAGGTGTTGAGCCACAAAGAAGAGGTGCTGGCCCAGGCGGATGAGGAGGTGGCCCTGCGGCTGGCGCGCGCCGATGAGGAGGTGGAGCGCCGGATCAGCGAGTCCGAGGTGACGAAGTCGGCCGAGGTGCGCGGGGAGCAGGTCATCGCTCAGGCGCAGAATGAGGCGCAGCGGCTGCTGGAGGAGGTACAGAAGGAGGTGGAGGAGAAGCGGCTGGAGGGCAAGCGTCTCGCCTCCGAGCAGATGGACGAAGCCGACCGCTACGCGCTGGAGATGCTGCGCAAGCTGGAGCAGCAGCTAGACGCGTTCATGAGCAGCGTACGCTCCGGCATCGGGACGCTGGAGCATACATCAGAAGAAACCCCCACGGACGGGGAAGACGCCCCGGAGCGGA
The DNA here is from genome assembly GCA_022573935.1 of Chloroflexota bacterium. Next base: position 2,797 of record JACZTE010000035.1, on the reverse strand, counting down.
CGTTCTAGGAGCTGTGCTCTCTCAGGAACGCTAGGATCAGTTCGAGAATCGCGGCGGCGTGCTCCCCCTGGAGCAAGTCAGTGCCGTGCGCGGAGCCAGTGTAGACCTGTTCGTCCTTCGGCTCGCCGGACGCCCCGATGAGCGCCGCGAGGCTAGTCGCCGCCGCCGTGTCGTCCTCGCTCGCGATGAAGAGCTTCGGCTCGGTGATGCTCGCTACCGCAGCTAGCGCGTCCTGGTCCTCGAACTGCGCAGGGGCAGAGATCGCGACCACGCCGGCCAGATCTTCGCGCGCTGCCACCACCAGCGAGGCGGTGCCGCCCATGCTCGCGCCGATGAGGAATATCTGCTGCTTGCCGCGATCGCGCAGAGCGCGCACCACCCTGGAGAGGTCTTCGTCCAGCTTGCTCAGGGCCCTCTCGCCGCCCGTCTCGCCGAAGCCACGGAAATCGAAGGTGACGACAGCATAGTCTTCCTCGGCCAGCTCCGCCGCGAAATCGGACCAGGCGGACTGGTCGCTGGGCAGCATATGGCTGAGGATCACCCCAACCTCGTTCAGGGGGCCGTAGAAGTGGCCGCGCAGCGTGATCAGCGTGCCGTCATCCTGGAACGGGATGCCGATCGCCTCGTCCTCGCCGCTGTGCACGATCGTCGCCTCGCCGTCCGAATCGCCCGGCGGCCCCTCGCTTCCCGCGCAGCCAGATGCCAGGACGGCCAGGAGCAGCGCGCCGATGAACAGGTGTCGGTGGTAACGGCCAGCTTGTTGCATCGCTACAGGCATGATGAACGAGGTGCAGGGAGTAGATCAAGCACGGTGAACGCCTCAGTCTTCCGTACGTTCTCTCCCCTCGTCTTCGTCATCAGCCGAACCACGGTTCCGCCACAGCATGTTCGGCAGCGGCGGCCTCGGCCTATGACCGGCAAGGTACTGGGAGAGCGGGCGCATCTCCAGGATCAGGAAGACCAGCGGCGTTGCCACCAGCGCCACAAGATAAAGCTCGAGGCCGATAGCGACGCCGATCGCGGCCACGGCCCAGATGGTGGCGGCGGTGGTGATACCGCGTACGGTCGCGCCTTCGCGGAAGATGATGCCCGCCCCCAGGAAGCCGATGCCGGTGACGATGTTGGCGACAACTCGGTCGTCGCCGAGCACCTCGTTGGCGCCGGTGAAGAGCGAGGCGCCGGTCGCGACGAGCGCCATCGTGCGCAGGCCGGCGACGTACTGCCGCCGGTCGCGCTGCCAGCCGATCACGGCGCCGCAGAACGCCGACAGGAGCAGCTTGCCTACCAGCTCAGTTTGCTCGAAAAAGTCCACCTGTATCGTCCTCGCCCGAAGCAGCGAGCGCCCCGAAGGCCGGGGCGCCGCGCACTCGATTCACTGGTGGAGCTGGAGGGGATTGCCCCCTCTACAGGCGTCCACACAGATACGATGCGACCACCTCTCAGGCCGTGGGCGTCCGCCTGTGCATCCTATCTGTCCGTCGGCCTGGCTGTCAACGTGGCCATCAGTATGCAGTTTTGCGGATGAGACCCTCCCAAAGAGACCGCGATCGCCGGCGAGGTAGACCCTGGACCCTTGAGCGCCCACGTCCGTTGACGCGCAGAAGCGACCGCCGGCCCGGCCGGCTTTCGGTTCCTTACGGGAAGAGGAACCTCGATTCCGTAAAGCCTGATATTTCTGACGTCTGAATCTCGTACCACGTTCGGCCTTCAGCGTCCGTTGGGCCACTCAAGATGACGGCCATCGTGCCGTTCCTTACAGGTCCTACTGTGGTCGCAGTCGTGGAAGGGGTTTCGCGGATGAGCACGGAGTCACCGCCCAGGTTCATTATGGTCACCTGGCAGCCGGCACGTAATGATGCGGCGCAGTCAACGGGAGTCCCGCCGTCGTCAGGCTCTTGCTGCACCTCGGTTTAGGTAGGCAGATCGCTCTCATCATTCCCGCCACCCAATGAGCAGCCGGCCGCTAGGGAGAACAGCACCAATAACCCGGCGATTAGTACGTAGCGCTTCATCGATTTCCTCCTTGAACTAAGCTATCGGAAGTGTACGACATGGACTTCGAGGCATCGCATGATCAATCTTCCAACTCAGGCCCTCCTGGCTCATGCCGTTGTGCGCATCTGTTTCTCTTTCTCTAGTTTAGCCTTCCTATCCACTTCGTGAGAGGGCCACACTGCTGCCGAAGACATCGCCGGTCAGGCACTCGGAATGCATGCGGACAGGCACGTTTTCGGCTGCGATGATTTCTCCTTTAACGATGGCGGCATGGTCTTTCTCATCACGGTTATTCCAAAATGCCACGATGTGAAAATCGCCGAAGCGCGAAGGCAATTCGGCAACCGCTTCTAGGCGTACACAAACTTTATGCCGCCCGATACCGTCCCATTTGTGATTGCGGTTTTCCTCGATCAGTTCTTCGAGAAATCCATGTGTAAATGTTGTCATGGTACCTCTAATAATTGTGGGTGGGATTACTCAACCACTGGAAAACTTGCTTTATATTGCAGTAGTACGCCACCATCTTCCCAAGCTTCTGTATTGATAAGTTTCAAGGGGATGGCTTCGCCTCGAGTAAAGCCCTGGCCTGCTACCATTGTAGGAGCGGATTCACCTCCAAACACCATCGGCGCAACATAAGCTGTCAACTCATCTACCAGCCCGAGACGTAGCAATTCAAAGTTGAGTGTACCACCGCCTTCAACCAGTAATCGATCAATGCCGATATCTCTGAGCGATTTTAGGGCTTTTGTTATATCTACACGTTTAGTTTTGTGTATATAGCATTCGACACCCCGTT
>JACZTE010000034.1 GCA_022573935.1 Chloroflexota bacterium | reverse complement strand
CTACGCCGATTCTTCGCGGTTGTCAACCCTGTGTACTCGCACCAGCGTGGCTCGATAAATAGCGCTGATCTGACGCCGCCCACCCCCGGCCGCGAGCCCTCGTCCGTTGCCAGGCAGCGCGCTGCTGTTGGAGAGCAGGGCGCTGGAAGCCTATACTGGCCATCGTGGAGGAGAAGACCCCAACCGAAGGTAAAGGCCCGCCAGGTCTAGCCCGGCCCAGCCTGGCGACGGCGGCTGCCATCGTCGCCGCCGGCTTCCTGGCCAGCCGCCTGCTGGGCGTGCTGCGCAGCGTGGCGATCGCCGAGAGCTTCGGCACCAGCCCTGAGCTGGGCGCCTACTGGGTAGCCTTCCGGCTGCCGGACCTGGTCTTCCAACTGCTGGCCGGAGCCGCATTGGGCGCCGCCTTCATCCCCACCTTCGCCCGCCTCTTCTCCAAGGAGGGCGAAGAGGCTGCGTGGCGGCTCGCCAGCTCTGTCCTGAACCTGGTGGCGCTGGCGACCATTGCCTTCGCCGTGCTGGGCTTCTTGCTGGCGCCGGTGCTGGTACCGCTCATGGCTCCGGGCCTGGGCGAGGGGAGCGGCCGGCAGGAGGAGATCCGCTCACTGGCGGTGGACCTCACCCGCCTGATGATGCTCTCACCCATCCTCTTCTCCATCAGCGGGATGTTCATGGCCACGCTCAACGCCCGCCATCACTTCCTCTTCCCCGCCATCGCCCCAATCGTGTACAACCTGTCGATCATCGTGGGCGCGCTGGCCTTCGACGACGTGCACGCGCTGGCGGCCTCCGTGGTCGTCGGAGCGGCGCTGCACCTGGCGGTGCAGACGCCGGCGTTGCTGGCCGTGGGCATGCGCTACCGGCCCATCGCCCAATGGCGGGACGCGGCGGTGCTCCAGGTAGCACGGCTGATGGCGCCGCGCATACTGGGGCTAGCCGCCTTCCAGTTCAACCTCCTGATCATGGTGTTCTTCGCATCCACCGTGAGCGACGAGGCGATCTCGGCGGTGAACTTCGCCTGGCTGGTCATGATGGCGCCGTTGGGCCTCTTCGGCATGGCTATCTCGACCGCCGTCTTCCCCACCCTGGCCGAGCAGGCCGTGGAGGACCGCGAGGGGTTGCGCCGGACGCTGCTGCAGAGCCTGCGCCTGATCCTGTTCCTCACCATCCCCGCCGCCATCGGGCTCATGGTCCTCTCAGAGCCGCTCATCGCGCTCCTCTTCCAGCGAGGCGCCTTCAGCGAAGCTTCCACGGACATTACCCAGGGGGTGCTTGTCTTCTTCGCCATCGGGCTCTTCGCCCACGCCGCCATCGAGATCCTCAGCCGCGGCTTCTACGCCCTGAGCGATACCCGCACGCCGGTGATCTTCGCCGTCGTCGCCGTGGTGGCGAACCTGATCCTGAGCGCCATCTTCGTCGTGCCTTTCGAGGTACAGGGGCTGGCGCTGGCCGTCTCGCTGGCAACGATCCTGAACGCGGCGCTGCTCTTCTGGACGCTGCGGACACGGCTGGAGGGGCTGGACCTTGCCGCGCTGGGCCGCTCCGTCGGGCGGACGGTGATCGCCGCTGTCCTGATGGCGGAGGTGGTGGGCTTCTACCTGATCCTGCTCCACGAAGCCGATCGCCTGAACACGGGCCGCTTCCTGGACTCGTTCCTGGCGCTGGCCGGCGGCGGGCTGCTGGGCGGCCTGATCTTCGTGGCGGCGGCGCGAGCGCTGCGCTCGGAAGAGGTGGAGATGCTGCTCCGCCGGCTGCCGTGGCCGCGGCGACCGGGCGGGTAGGCTACTCGAAGAATCTTGTCGAGTTGTAGCGCCGCCCGGCCTCCCCTATCATGGCCTCGATGCGTATCCTCGTCGCGCCCCAGGAGTTCAAGGGCAGCCTGAGCGCCCGCGAAGCCACGGAAGCGATCGCCCGCGGCCTCCGTCGCGCGTTGCCCGACGCCGAGTTCGACCTGCTGCCGCTCGCCGACGGCGGCCCGGGCACCGTCGAGGCGCTGGTGGAGGCGACCGGCGGCCGCTTCTTCGAGGCCGATGCTCACGATCCGCTCGGCCGGCCGATGCGCGCACGCTGGGGCGCGCTCGGTGGGCACGACGCGCCCACCGCCGCCATCGAGATGGCGGCCACCTCCGGCCTCGCGTTGCTCGAGCCGGAGGAGCGCGCCCCGGAGCGTACCTCTACCTTTGGCACGGGCGAGCTGCTGCGATCGGCGCTGGATGCCGATTACCGGCGCATCATCGTCGGGGTCGGCGGCAGCGCCACGAACGACGGCGGCGCGGGCCTGGCCCAAGCGCTGGGCGTTCGGCTGCTCGATGCCGAAGGCCGCGACCTGCCGCCCGGCGGCGCGGCGCTCGCCGGACTCGAACGCATCGACACGGCGGGGCTAGACTCGCGCTTAGGCCAGACTGAGGTCATCGTCGCCGCCGACGTGACGAACCCGCTCTGCGGCCCCGAGGGCGCCTCGCTCGTGTACGGGCCGCAGAAGGGCGCGAGCGAGGCGCTGGCGCGCGAGCTGGACGAGGCGTTGGCGCGCTACGCCGAGGTCATCCAGCGAGAGCTGGGCATCGACGTCGCCGGCGTGCCGGGCGCGGGCGCGGCGGGCGGCCTCGTCGCGGGGCTGATCGCCTTCTGCGGTGCGAGAGTTCGGCCGGGCTTCGACGTCGTCGCCGAGGCGGTGGGCCTGCGCGATCGCGTGGCGCAGGCTGACCTGGTCGTCACGGGCGAGGGCCGTCTGGATCGCCAGACCGCGTTCGGCAAGACGACGGCGGGGGTGGCGCGCATGGCCCGCGAGGCGGGCAAGCCGGTCGTGGCGCTCGTCGGCAGCGTCGAGGGGGCGGAAGCTGCGCGGCCTTTCGACGCCGTGTTCTCGCTCACGCCCGATCTCGCGTCGCCGGACGACGCGATGGCGCGCGCGGCCGATCTGCTCTCGACGGCAGCGGAGGCGGCGGGCCGCTGGGCGCGCGAGGGGCGGGGAAGATCGAGGGCTAGGTAGACTCTGGCTCCTCGGGCTCAGCCGGATGTGGGACGACTACTTCCGCCTCTTCCTCCTCCTCGTCCGGCAGCTTGCCTGCTCGCCAGACGTAGACCAGCAGGACGAGGAAGATCGTGGCGACGATGAGCGGTAGCGCGCCGTCCCGCAGGTCGCGAGAGGTGGTCATCAGATCGAAGGCGGTGGCGGCGACGACGCCTCCCTGGGCGGCGTAGGGCACCCAGAGCAGTAGCCGAAAGCGATGCGGGTCCCAAGCCAGCAGCACGTAGATCGGCGCGAGCACCAGCAGGTGCACGCCCAACAGCCGCTGCGCCGCCTCGCCCTCGCCGCCCTCCAGGCCGCCGCCGATCGTGGCGGCGCTCGCATCTTGGAAGAAGGTGAGGGCCAGGCCGGAGAGTAGGGTCCACATAGCGAGCAGACCTATCACCATGCGCAAGGTGCTCTGGGCGCTGATCATGGCGCCTGGGCGCTCTTCTACCGCCTCGGTGGCCGGCGGTGGGCCGCTCTGCTCCTCGTTCATCGTATACTGGCCTCCGATGCGACCATTCTACCATGGGGTGGCGGTGCTGTTGGAGAGCGCTGGCCTCATCGACCCGCGTTGGGTAGCATGAAATCGCATTGCTATAGAGGTGCCATTGACCACTGTTCAGCCCGATACCGCTGCCGTTCGCCCGCCTGACGGCGATCTCATCATCGATGCCACCGCAGTCGTGAAGACCTACGACACGGGCAAGGTGCAGGTGCGCGCCCTGCGCGGCGTCACGCTCCCCGTACGGCGGGGGGAGATGGTGGCGATCATGGGGCCTTCGGGCTGTGGCAAGACGACGCTCCTCAACTGCCTCAGCGGCCTGGACGACATCGACAGCGGTTCGGTCCTGATCGACGGCGTCGATCTGGACACGCTCGGCGACGCCCGCAGGACGGAGTTTCGCGCCCGGCGGATGGGCTTCGTCTTCCAGCTCTACAACCTGCTGCCCGTCCTCTCCGCCGTCGAGAACGTAGAGCTACCGCTCCTCGTGTCCGGCGTGTCTGCCCGCGATGCGCGCGCCAAGGCCGAAGCCTCGCTGGAGCAGGTGCACCTCATCGACTGGGCGAACCACAAGCCGGCGGAGCTCTCCGGAGGAGAGCGGCAGCGGGTGACTATCGCTCGGGCGCTGGTGAATGAGCCGGCGATCGTCTGGGCCGACGAACCGACCGGCGACCTGGACAGCACCAACGCCGGCGAGATTCTGGACCTGATGGTGGACATGAACTCGCGCTTCGCCCAGACGTTCGTCGTGGTCACGCACGACCCGAACATCGCCAACCGCATGCACCGGATCATCTACATGACCGACGGCCTCATCGTCGACGAGAAGCAGGTGCGCGACTTCGACTAGCCATGGATAGCCTGTTCGGCGTCTCGATGACCCTGATCATGTACGTCCTGCTGGGTGCGCTGGCCGTGTCGCTGTCGGTGGTGCTCTACGTCGTGGTACGTAACCGAGTCATGTTCCTCCTCGGCGTGCGGAATATGCCGCGGCGGGTCGCTCGCACCGTGCTCATCGTCGTCGGCCTCATGCTCAGCACCTTGATCATCTCCGCCGCCTTCACCACCGGCGATACCGTAGACCGCAGCCTGACGAACACCGTCTTCACCCTCCTGGGACACGTTGATGAGGTGATCCAGCGGCAGGGTGAAGGAGACAACCCCCCCAATGAGATAAATTCGACCATCCCCCAGGATATCAACGATCGGCTCAGGTCCGCCGTGGAGGCGGCAGCCGACCCGAACATCGACGGCTATCTCCCAATGCTGTTCGAGCAGGTCCCCATTATCAATCCGGAGAGCCGCCTGAGCGAGCCCTCCGCTACCTTCGTTGGGCTGGACGCAGACTCCATGGACGGCTTTCCTGACGTCATCTCCGCGACGACCGGCGAGGCGCTAGACATCGGCTCCCTAGCCGCCGATGAGGTCTTCCTCAACGAGAGCGCCGCCGACGCGCTCGCTGCAGAGCCCGGCGACCGCGTGCAGGTCTTCGTCCAGCTCCAGCCGCACGAGTTCACCATCGTCGACATCGTCGAAGATCGGTTCACGACAGGCGTAGGCAACTTTGACGTGCCGGAGGGGCTGGTGACCCGGCTGGACACGCTCCAGCAGATCTTCGAGCGCCCGGGCGAGGTTAGCATCATCGCCATCTCGAACAGAGGAGGCGTGCGGGACGGCGTCGATCTGACGGACGAAGTAGTCGGCAGTCTCACTAGTATCATCGCCGCGGAAGGCCTCACGCGGGAGGACGGCGGTATCGGCCTGGCGGTCGACGACATCAAGCGGGAGCTGGTGGAGACGGCGGAGCTGGCGGGTAACGTCATGGCCACCTTCTTCCTCGTCTTCGGCCTCTTCTCCATCGCCGCGGGCGTGCTGCTGATCATCATGATCTTCTCGATGCTGGCGGCCGAGCGGAAGTCGGAGCTGGGCATGGCGCGCGCCATTGGCACGAAGCGCGGCCACCTGGTGCAGATGTTCCTCTCCGAGGGGATGGCCTACAACGTGCTGGCCGCCATGGTGGGCGCCGGCCTCGGCATCCTCGTCTCGTTTGGCATGATGCTGATCATGGCGCGCATCTTCTCCGAGTTTGGCCTGAACATCCAGCCGCACGTCACGCTACGAAGCATGGTGGTCTCCTACAGCCTGGGCGTCGTGCTCACCTTCGTCACGGTCACCTTCGCTTCCTGGCGCGTCTCCAACTTGAACATCGTCGCAGCCATTCGCGACCTGCCCGAAACCATCCGCCCGAACCCGGAAGAGGGCACGTTGAGGGGTTACCTGCGTGGCGTACTTAATGCCGCCGTTGCGGTGGCGACAGCACCTATCGCGGCGTGGCTCTACTTCCTTCGAGGCCACCCCTTCAGCTGGCCAGCAAATCAGCGACCCGCAGGAGAGCGGATGCCGGTCGGGTGGCTTCTTCTTATAGGTGTGCTCACTCTGCTGGCGTTCCTCTTAGCTCTCGCCTACCTTGTCGATGTCCTCTTGCTTCCTGTGGTGGTGCTCACTCTGCTGGTGTTCTCCTTAACTCTCTCTTATCTTGTCGCTGTCCTGCTGGTGCGACTCACACGCGATCGTAAACCTCGAGATCTCCCCAACTGGCTGCTGTTGACGGGAATCGCGATTCCGCCTGTCGGTCTTGTTGCGGTAGCGCTTCAGGATCGTGACCGGCCAATTGCCTGGAGTGTCGGCTTCGCCACGCTCGCCCTCGCTCTCGGCGGGCTGCTTGTCTATACCGGCCTGAACGGCGATACCGCCTTCCTCTTCGCCCTCGGCAGTTCGCTGATGTTTGTAGGGACGGCGATCGTCCTCCGATTCGCGGGCGTCCCGGAGCGGCCGTTATTCTCGACGCTGAGCGTGGGCCTGCTCACGCTGTGGGGCTTTCTGGCCGGCAACCGGCTGGAGTTCCTCTTCGGCGAGCTGGAGGGCGACGTCGAGATGTTTTTCCTCAGCGGCGTCGTCATGATCGCCGCGTCCACATTCGTCCTGGTCTACAACATGGACATCGTGCTGCCGGTCATCTCCCGCTTCGGCGGGCTGTTCAGCGGGATTCTGCCGGCCGTTCGCACCGCTGTCGCCTATCCCATGGCGAACAGGTTCCGTACCGGCATGACGCTCGCGATGATCTCGCTCGTGATCTTCGCGCTCACGATGATGTCCACCATGAACCTGAACTTCAACCGCCTGTTCCTGACGGACGCCGCCCGTGGAGGCTGGGACGTGATCGCGGTGGAGAACCTGAACAACCCGATCGTCGATCTGGCCGCGGAGCTAGAGGAGAGCGGCTCCTCGGCCCCCGACAGCTTCCGCGCTGTGGGCCGTGTCAGCCTGGGGGCTCGATCTAGCGTTAGACAGGTACAAGATGATCAGACCGAATTCGACAGCTATCCGGTCTTCGGCGTGGACGCGGGCTTCGTCGATGGCGGGCTCGTCCCGCTCAGCACCCGCGCCCGAGGCTTCGATAGCGACGAGGCGGTATGGCAGGCGATGAAGACGCGCGACGACGTCGCAGTGGTCGATCATTTCTCCACCGAGTCCGGCGGCTTCTTCGGTGACGAATCGTTCCACATTTCGGGCATCGATTCAGAAGCTGAGGCGTTCGACCCGGTCATGCTTGAGATCGTCGAACCGCTCTCAGGGGCCACCCGCCGGGTGGAGGTGATCGGCGTGATCGAGCTGGGGGCGAGCGCCGCCTTCTTCGGCATCTACGTTCCGCAGGAGACGTTCGACCTGGTTTACGACGAGCCGTTGTTCACGCGGCATCTCGTCTCGCTACAGGATCCGGACGAGTCGAAGGCGGTGGCCCGCGAGATCGAGTCCTCGCTCTTTACCTTCGGCGTACAGTCAGAGTCGCTGAAGCAGCTCGTCGAGGACGAGCAGCAGCTCTTCCGCAACTTCTTCCTGCTGATGCAGGGGTTCATGGGGCTGGGGCTGTTCGTCGGGATCGCGGCGGTGGGTGTGATCGCCTTCCGCACTGTGGTGGAGCGGCGACAGCAGATCGGCATGCTGCGGGCGATAGGCTACAAACGGAGCACCGTTGCGCTCAGCTTCATGCTCGAGTCGTCGTTCGTCACGTTGCTCGCCATCGGCTCCGGCGTAGGGCTGGCTATCTGGCTCTCGTATT
>JACZTE010000033.1 GCA_022573935.1 Chloroflexota bacterium | reverse complement strand
CGCCGATGGGCTGCACCAGCAGCCAGAGGGCGACGGCGGTACCCACGAGCAGCGCGAGGAGCGAGCCGCGGTAGAGGTTGAACGAAGGGAGGGCGCTGGCCGGGTTGAGGCACTCGGCGCACAGCTCGCCCCCGTGTATTTCACAGTAGACTCGAGCACAGCGGCGACACTGCCGCGTAGCCGAGTTATCGCAAGCGTAGCATTCCATTGGACGGGACTATACCAGGTCGGGAGGCGCGGAGCTAGGCGCGAAAGCGCTCGCTTACTTAACCTCGGTGGTGGCGCCCGCCTCGTCCAGCTTCTTCTTGACCGCCTCCGCGTCCTCTTTCGACACGTCTTCTTTGACGGCCACCGGAGCCGATTCCACCAAGTCTTTCGCCTCTTTCAGACCCAAGGTGGTCACTTCGCGGACGGCCTTAATGACATTGATCTTGTTGCTGCCGAAGTCCTTGAGCAGCACGCTAAAGGACGCCTGCTCCTCTTCGGCCGCAGCCCCAGGCGCGCCCGGCGCCGCGCCCGGGGCGACAGCGACGGCCACCGGAGCCGCGGCGGTCACGCCGAACTCCTCCTCGATAAGTTTGTTCAGATCGCGCAGCTCCAGGACGGTCATCTCCTTGATGGTGTCGAACGCCTGGTCGACCTTCTTAGAGGCCTTCGCCTTGTCTGCTTTTCCCTTCGGCTTCTCTTCCTTCTCCTCAGGGGCTGCCTTTTCTGCTTCGGCTGTCGTGGTTTCCTCTGCGGCCATTGTTCACGCTCCTTCTTCCAACTGCTTCGCCCGGCTTTCCAGCAACCCGGCGAATGTGTTTACACTATCGTTCAGCAACCGGCCGGCAGGATTCGCCAGCATCGCGTTGAACAGCCCAGTCAGGCCTGCTATCGGCGCCTGGAGAGCCCCTGCCAGTTGGCCGATCAGGACCTCACGCGGAGGCAGATCCGCCAACTCGCGAAGATCGGTCGAACTGAGCACTTGTCCGTCCATCACGCCCATGCGCATGGGGAACTCGTTGCGGGACGAGCGAACGTACTCCGTCACCGCTCGCGCCGGCGCGGTGACATCGTCATAGCTGAAGATGACGGCTGTCGGCCCGTCCACCAGCTCCGCCATCTCCGGTCGCTTCGCCTCTTTCGCCGCGAGCATGAAGAGCCGGTTTTTCACCACGCGCATCTCCACACCCGCTTCGCGCATAAAGCGGCGGATCTGAACCATCTCCGCCACCGTCACCCCACGAAAATCGGTGGCAACAGCAATCACGCAGCGCTCAATGCGATCGCGCAGATCCCGGACTAACTCGATCTTCTTTTGCGTGGGCATCTCTTCTCCCGAAACAACGAAACGCGCCCTGTCCAACCGAAGACAGAGCGCGAGCTTCTTACCGCGAAACTATCGCGGTATCGATTCACTCGACAGGCCTCGGCGGGCGCTTACGCTTTAGTCCTTCCCTAAGTCCTTCGAAGGGAAGGAACCCGCTGTCTTCAGCGCCCCTCATGATGGCAGACCGCGGGCCGGGGCGCAAGCGAGCCGGCTAGCTGGTAGTAGGTCAGTTTGAATACGCCGCGTGCTTCTCCGCAGGCGAGGCTTTCTAGCCTCGCCGCCGCCGAGCCTGGAAAGGCTCGGCTACCGTATTCAAGAGTTGCAAACTGAAGCACTGCCGGGTAGCTAGAGGTGCGCGCCAGGGTACGCGATGGAGCCGGTTAGTTGGGGGTGAGCGCCATGGTAGGCGTTGGATCCAGCTTGATGCTGGGGCCCATCGTCGTGGTGAGGGTGATGCTGCGGATGAACTGGCCTTTGGCGCCGGAAGGCCTTGCCTTCTCGACTTCGTGCACCAGCGTCGCCAGGTTTTCCAGCAGATGCTCTTCCGTGAAGCTCGCCTTGCCGATGGGCACGTGGAGGATCGCGGTGCGGTCCAAGCGAAACTCTACCTTCCCATGAGCGGCGTCCTGAATGGCCTTGGCGATGTTCTCCCCATCGACGACGGTGCCAGAGCGCGGGCTGGGCATGAGGCCGCGTGGGCCTAAGATGCGCCCCAGCTTGCCTACCTTTCCCATCAGCTCTCGCTGGGCGAGGGCGACGTCGAAGTCCGTCCAGCCGTCCTCGACTTTCTTGATCAGCTCGTCGCCGCCGACGTGCTCCGCGCCTTCCTCCTTGGCCACGCGGGCGGCCTCGCCTTCAGCGAAGACCAGGATGCGTATCTTCTTGCCCAAGCCGTGCGGAAGGAGGGCCGTGCCGCGAAGCTGCTGCTCTGCGTTGCGAGGGTCGAGGGCGGTGCGCACGTGCAGCTCCACCGTCTCGTCGAATCGAGCGAAGGCGCACTGCTTGGCCAGCCGCACCGCTTCGTCCGGCGGGTAAGCGCGGCTCGCATCGATCAGCGCTTCCTTCTCCCGATAGTTCTTGCCGCGTTTTACCATCGTGCTACATCACCTCGATGCCCATGCTACGGGCGGTACCTTCGATCTGCCGCATCGCCGCCTCGACATCGTGCGCGTTCAGGTCGCGCATCTTCGTCTCGGCAATCTGGCGAACCTGATCGCGCGTTACCTGACCTGCCTTCTCGCGAAGCTGGACAGCGCTCGCCTTTTCGATGCCCGCCGCTCGCTTCAGCAGATCGGAGGCAGGCGGCGTCTTGAGGATGAACGTGAACGATCGGTCCTCGAAGACCATGATCTCCACCGGCACGATCGTGCCCTGCTGTCGAGAGGTCTTCTCGTTGTAGTCCTTGCAGAAGGCCATGATATTGACGCCGTGCTGGCCCAGTGCGGGGCCCACAGGCGGCGCCGGGTTGGCCTTCCCAGCTTCGATCTGGAGTTTAATGATGGCTCGTACTTTCTTCGCCATGTTAGAGACGCTCCACTTGAAGGAAATCTAGCTCTACGGGCGTCTCCCGGCCAAAGAAGGAGACCAGCACTTTCACCTTGCCCTTGTCGACATTGATTTCGTCCACCAGGCCGGCGAAGTCCTGGAACGGCCCATCCACGATACGTACGCTCTGGCCGAGGGTAAAGCCAACCTTGATTTTCGGCTCTTCCACTCGCATCTGGTGCAAAATGCGCTGTACCTCTTCTTTTTCCAGCGGGACGGGCCGCGTGCCGGAGCCTACGAAGCCGGTCACCCCCGGCGTATTGCGCACCACGAACCAGGCGCGAGTCGAATCAGCGTTCTCTTCTAGAAGCTCCACCATCTGCACCAGGATATAGCCGGGGAAGATCTTCCTGGCCACGGTACGCCGTTGCCCATCGCGGATCTCGATCTCGTCTTCGGTCGGAACGACGACCTGGAAGACCAGATCCTCCGCGTCCATGGAGGCGGTTCGGTGTTCGAGATTGGTCTTCACTTTGTTCTCGTGGCCTGAATAAGTGTGGATGACGTACCAGACCCGTCCCTCTTGGAACGCCGTCTCCTCCGTGGGGACCCCTGGGTGGGTATCCTCTTTCCCCGCCACTTTCTCAGCGGCAGCGGTCTTGGCGTCGTCAGATTGCTTTACCATCGTCGACCGTTAGAACTCACGGAAGAGCGTGTTATCGATCAGCCAGTTGAAGAACATATCTACCCCGCCGAGGAAAAATCCGAAGGCTGACGCTACGATGAGTACGACCACCGTGAGGTTCCAGGTCTCCTCGCGGGTGGGCCAGGTTACCTTACGCAATTCGCTCACGATGTCTTCCGCCCAGCGAGGCCGCACCAGCGAGGCCAGGCTGCGCCTTTCTTTAGTTTCCTTTGGGGGGCCACGTCCCGATCCCGGCGCAATAGGCCGCACGGGCCTTTGCCGGCCACGTTTGCCTCCCGCGGGGCGCCGCCTCAGCGCTCGACTCATCTTCGCACCCGGCCCGCGGCCGTTAGCGCACCTCTCGATGCAGGTGATGGCGGCGGCAGCGCGGACAGAATTTGTTCAGCTCTAGCCGATCGGGATCGTTGCGACGGTTCTTCGTCGTTGTGTACGTCCGCTCGCGACACTCGCCGCAAGCCAACGTGACGACAACGCGATCATCTTTCTTCGCCACTCGTTACTCCAAGATCGCGGTGATCACGCCGGCGCCCACCGTGCGGCCACCCTCACGGATAGCGAAGCGCAGCCCCTCTTCCATCGCGACCGGCTGGATGAGGCGAATCTTCATCTTCGTATGGTCGCCGGGCATCACCATCTCCACGCCCGATTCGAGCTCCTCGATGTTACCCGTAACATCGGTGGTGCGGACGTAGAACTGGGGGCGATAGCCGTTGAAGAACGGGGTGTGACGTCCACCTTCTTCTTTGGACAGGACGTAGACCTCGCCTTCGAAGAAGGCATGGGGCGTGATGCTGCCAGGGACGGCCAGCACCTGGCCCCGCTCGATATCTTCACGCTCGACTCCCCGCAGGAGACAGCCGACGTTATCGCCCGCCTCGCCTTCGTCCAGGAGCTTCTTGAACATCTCAACGCCGGTCACGACGCTCTTCCTGGTCTCCTTGAGACCGATGATCTCTATCTCCTCGCCTACTTTGATGACGCCGCGCTCGATCCGGCCCGTTACTACAGTGCCACGGCCCTTGATGCCGAAGACGTCCTCGACAGGCATGAGGAAAGGCTGGTCTTTCGCTCGTTCCGGTAGCGGGATGTACTCATCAATCTGCTTCATCAGCTCCCAGATGCAGGCATATTCGGGGGCATCCGGGTCCTCGTTCTCGCTCTCCATAGCCTTGAGGGCGCTTCCCCGGATGATGGGGATCTCATCGCCGGGAAACTCCTGGCTCGAGAGATACTCGCGTAGCTCTAGCTCCACCAACTCCAGCAGTTCGGGGTCGTCCATCATGTCCACCTTATTGAGGAAGACGACGATGCTGGGCACCTGCACCTGCCGGGCGAGGAGGATGTGCTCCTTGGTCTGGGGCATGGGGCCGTCCGGCGCTGCTACGACTAGAATGGCGCCGTCCATTTGGGCCGCGCCGGTGATCATGTTCTTGATGTAGTCGGCGTGGCCGGGACAGTCCACGTGCGCGTAGTGGCGGTTTTCCGTCTCGTATTCGACGTGCTGAATGGCGATCGTGATGCCACGCTCGCGCTCTTCCGGCGCGTTGTCGATGCTGCCAAAGTCACGATAGTCTGCCATGTTCTTCATGGCGAGTACCTTAGTAATCGCGGAGGTGAGCGTCGTTTTCCCGTGGTCCACGTGGCCAATCGTACCAACGTTGACGTGGGGCTTGGTGCGCTCAAATTTCTGCTTTGCCATATCCTTGGTTCCTCCCTTTTCTCGTCCGCTTCTGCGGATTGCTCCCGTGCTAGTGGAGCAGCTGTACGTCCCTATGGGCGATTGGTGGAGCCCACAAGCGGATTCGAACCGCTGACCTCGCCCTTACCAAGGGCGTGCTCTGCCAACTGAGCTATGTGGGCGCCCCTGGTGCCAGACATCCTGTACGCTCGGATCATGGCGCGTTTTGCATCTGGCGTCAACTGTCATTGGTGGAGGGGGCAGGATTCGAACCTGCGTAGCCCGTCAGGGCAGCGATTTTACAGACCGCCGGTTTTAGCCACTCACCCACCCCTCCCTCAGGGTGGAGCCCGCGAGGGGATTCGAACCCACTAACCTACCGATTACAAATCGGTTGCGCTACCGTTGCGCCACGCGGGCCTAGCTCCGACTCCCGGGGCCCAACAAAAATACGACCCCGACATGTCGGGGACATCGCCTTTCAGTATAGGCCTGCCAAAACGCCGAAGTCAAGGTGCTGCGGCGGTACCGCAGCACCTTCGGAAAGGTAGGCTGGCGAGCGCGGGACGAGGCGCTTTCGACCCGGCCGGCGCTACTCCAATTCGAGGCCGTAGACCAGCTGCACGTTCACCCGCACCTCCAGCTCGCCCAGCTCGATCGCCGTGGCCACAGAATCAGCTATCGCCAACCTTGAAAACTCTGCTTCACCGAACTGGATCGGCACCGCACCGGCGGATTCGGAGATGGAGCGAGGCGCGCCCAGGATGACGCCCGCCGCCTGAGCCAGCGTCTCCGCCTTGCTGCGCGCCTCTGCCATCGCCTCAAGCCGCGCTTCGTCTTCAAGCGCCGACGGGTCGTCGATGGTGAAGCGCAGGTTGTTGATGCGAGCGAGGTCGCCCCCGGCCTCGATCGCGGCGTCGATGAGATCGCCGGTGTCGTCGATGTTTCGGATCTTCGCCGTCACCATGTTGGTGACCGTGAACCCCACCAATATCTGGCGGCGCTCGGTGAAATCGTAGCGAGGCTGGACGGAGAAGCGAGTGGTCTGTATATCCTCCGAAGCCACGCCTCCCTCCTTCAGCGCATCCAGCATCGCATCCATCGCCTCCGCCGCCTGCGATCGCGCCTCTGCCACGCCCGCCGCCTCCGCCTCGACACCCAACGAAAGCACGGCGATGTCCGGCTCGCCGAAGGCGGAGCCAGAGCCGCTGACGGCGATGCCGGGCGGCTGTTGCTCCGGCGGCAGTACTGTTGTGGTGTTGTTGGTGGTACAGCCCAGCGCCAGCAGCCCCAGGCTGAGCACCACCAGCAGGCCTATTATTTTACTGCGCATAATTTTTACCTCCACGCTATCGACCCCTGGCCAGCTCCACATAGAGAGCCGACACTTCTGAGAGAGCCATTGCACAAGGGGCGCCTTCGCCCCATGCTATACTCTACAGACGTACAAACCATGCCAGAAGTTCCCCCGCAAAAGCGCCTTCCCCAGTCGGAGCCGCCTGAAGAGGCGGCGCTCGCTCCTCTTGCGCGGGACATTCCGTCCGCCGCCGTGCCCACGCCTCCGGCCCCTTTCACGCCAGCGAGCGGCAAAGGCATCGCCGCAACACCTACGCCTGCGTTCGATCGACCGGAGTTTCCCGTTTCGAACGAACCGCAGGCGCCACCCGTAGCGATCCCATCGTCATCGGCTCTTCCTGAACGAACGCCACCTACCGAGCCACCGGCCAGCCCGTGGCGACCCCCACAGCAGGTCAACCCCTCGTTCGGCTATCCCGGCGCGCCGCGCTACGGCGAACCCATCGCGACGGTACCGCCCATCGAGCGCCGCTCCTTCGGTCGATCCGCGGCGCGCGGCGTGCGCGAAATTGCGGAGACGATCATCCTTGCCTTGCTCATTTTTCTATTGGTGAGAGCAGTCGTGCAAAACTTCCAGGTGGATGGCAGCAGCATGCAGCCCACCCTAGAAACCGGCTGGTACCTGCTAGTCAACAAGGCAGTCTACTGGGAGATCAACTTAGAGACGGTCAACAAGTTCCTCCCATTCGTCGAACCTGGTGACGACCCAATCCGCTACGTCTTCCGGGGGCCTCAGCGCGGCGATGTCATCGTCTTTAAGGCGCCGGGACAACAACGCGATTTCATTAAACGCGTGATCGGAGAGCCGGGAGAGACTGTGCAGGTCCGCGGCGGCATCGTCTACATCGACGATCAGCCGCTCACCGAGCCGTACATCAAAGCCCGGCCCTCGTCCGATTTTGGACCAGTGGTCGTGCCCGCAGATTGCTACTTCGTGATGGGTGACAACCGGAATAACAGCTCCGACTCTCGCGGCTGGGGTGCGGTCCCCAAGGACAACATCATCGGTCAGTCGTGGCTCACCTACTGGCCCTTCTCGTCGTTCGGGCTGGTGAACAACCATTCACCGGAGCTGGGCGCTCCCCAAGCGCTGGAGAAAGAGCCCGGCGCTGCTCGCTTGGCAGAGTGCAACCCGTAGGGTAAGACGCCCCATCGCTTTGCCCCGCTGCTTCACTGCGCCCTGCATGGCCCGCGTATTGCCGTCATCCGAACGCACCGAAGGGGCTCT
>JACZTE010000032.1 GCA_022573935.1 Chloroflexota bacterium | reverse complement strand
GACGCCGGCGAGAGCCGGCGGCTCCTCCGCCACCTGCGCCTCACGCTCGATGATCGAAGCGAGGACGACGATCTCGTGCAATGAGAGGCCGTCGGAGCGCAGCCTGGGCTCGATCTCCTCTCGATAGCGCTGATCGAACGCGCCCAGCAGTCGCTGCACCACCTCGCGGGCGCTGACCGTTAGCGAGAAGCGATACGTTGCAGGGAAGAGGAAGCCCTCCAGTCCAACGTCCGGCGGCAGCTGCTCCAGAAACGAGGCGGCGTACTCGTCCTCCAGCGCCAGCAGGAACGCATCGGCGGAGACGATGCCTTGTGACTCCAACACATCGGCGATCTCCTCCAAACGCAGCCCCTCGCGGATGGTTACGCCGCGAGACGCCGTAATCCCCCCGCTGATGCGGCGGACGGCGATGAGGGCCGTCTCGCCGGATTGGAACTCGTAGATGCCCGCCTCCAGCTCGTCGCCCAGCCCCATCAGGTCGGTGAGCACGCGAAAGAGACGGGCGCTCTCGATCACGCCGGCCTCCTCCAGCTTCTCGCCGATCTCGCGAGCGCTCTCTCCCTGCTCGACCGTGATCGTGACGATACCGTCGCTCGAGGAGGCCGTCGCGCCCAAGCGCGGTGGCGCTTCGTTCACCAAGCTGCCGGGCGTGCGCGCCAGCAGCCACGCTCCCACTCCGAGCAAGACGACGAGACCTACAACCACTGCGACGGGGACGAATCGAGCGTCGTTCATGGATCGGTGGAGGATTCATGCGAACGACGTCGATCCAGATAGCTCTGGAGGATGATCGCCGCCGCCAGATCGTCGGCCGGAGCGCGGCGGCGGCGGCCCCCCCGTCGGCCACGCGCGGCGCGGACCGGCCCGGGCGCTCGCTCCGCCTGCACCGAGGTCAGCCGCTCGTCGCGTAGCTCCGTCGGCAGGCCGCTCACGTCGGCAAGCTGGCGGGCGAAGGCCTGCACCCGTCGCGCCTGGGGGCCGGCCTCGCCGCTCAGCGAGATTGGGTAGCCCACCACCAGCGTATCGACCCCCTCACTGCGCGCGAGTTCGACGATCGCTTCCATATCGGCGGCTTCGTCCCGCCGCTCCAGGATGCGCAGCGGCACCGCCAGGCGACCTTCCGGGTCGGAGATCGCCACGCCGATGCGCCGTTCGCCTACGTCCAATCCCAGGATACGCCCCACACTGCCCGCTCTTCCCAGCCGAAAGCCATCCGCTCCGGCGAGACGGCACATTATAGCTGGGTCGAGCGCCGAGGGTCGAGCGCCGATCGGGCTGCGATGCGCTGCAGAGCCGCCTCGGTTAGGCCGATACCACACATGAGACAGCGGCGAACGAGGCTTGACAGGCGAAACCTTCCTCGCTACCATAACGTCAGCCTCTGCACCGTTCGGCGCCCTGTCGGTCGAACGGCGCAAGAGTGAGGCGCCTTTCTGTGGAACGATCAGACGACGACCCCCCTCAAGATAGCTACTCATCCGTAGCCATTGTCGAATGGACAGTGCGCGGGGCTCAAGCCTTCGCCGCCGTGTGCGTTCGACACCCCCACATGCTTGGAGTTTGATCTGCTGAAGGCCAGCCCGGCCCGCCCTTCGGGACCGGCAGCGCCTACCTTGCTTCTATGAACGATACCTTTGCACATTGGACGGCAGTGATCCTGGCAGCAGGCCAGGGGAAGCGCATGCGCTCGTCGCTGCCTAAGGTACTCCACCCGCTGGCCGGCCGGCCGATGGTGCGCTACGTCGTGGACGCCGCGCGCGAGGCGGGCTTCCGCCGCTGCGTCGTGGTGATCGCGCCCGACGGGGATGCGGTGCAGGCGGCCCTGGGCGATGGCATCGACTACGTTGTGCAGGCGGAGGCGCTGGGCACCGGCCACGCCGTCGCACAGGCGCAGCAGGCCGCCGGCGAGGCTGAGCAGCTCCTGGTGCTCAACGGCGATGTCCCGCTCGTCACCGCCGAAACGCTCGCGCGGCTGGCCCGCGCACACGAGGAGCGGACCGCCGACCTCAGCTTCCTCACCGCCCAAGTAGACGAAGCCGGCGAATATGGCCGCGTACAA
Source organism: Chloroflexota bacterium (assembly GCA_022573935.1). Next base: position 5,870 of record JACZTE010000032.1, on the reverse strand, counting down.
CGCGATAGCGATGGTCGTGTGACGGGCATCGTAGAGGCCGCCGAGCTCGACAACGCGACGGAAGGCCCGGCCGAGATCAACGCCGGCCAGTACTGCTTCCGCGCCCGCTGGCTCTGGCCCAACCTGGCCGCCATTCCAAGCACCGGCCCAGGGCAGGCGACGGCGAACGCTACCTGACCTCGCTCATCGCGATGGCCGCACAGGAAGGCGCCGCCCTACTGCCAGTACCGGCCCTCGATTCGGACGAGGTGCGCGGCATCAACGACCGCGCCCAGCTCGCCCATGCCGAGGCGATCTTGCGCGACCGAATCAACCGCCGCCACTTGCTGGCTGGCGTCTCGCTCGTCGATCCGGCGACGACCTACATCGATGCCGGCGTCACCATCGGCCGCGACACCGTGATCGAGCCGAACAGCCACCTGCGCGGCGCAACCAGCGTCGGCGAGGGCTGCCGGCTCGGCCCGAACACCATCCTGCGCGACGCCACCGTCGGCGACCGCTGCCACATCGTCGCCTCTACGGTAGAGAGCGCGACGCTGGAGGAGGACGTGGAAGTTGGGCCTTACAGCCATCTGCGGCCGGACAGCTACCTCTGCGCGAGCGTCCACATCGGCAACTTCGCCGAGGTGAAGAACGCACGGCTGGGCAAGGGCGTCAAGATGGGCCACCACAGCTACATCGGCGACGCGGACGTGGGCGAGGAGGCGAACATCGGCGCCGGCGCCGTCACCGTCAACTTCGATGGCCGCAACAAGCACCGCACCGTCATCGGCCGCGGCGCCTTCGTGGGCAGCGACACGATGCTGATCGCGCCGGTAACCGTGGGCGATGGCGCACGCACCGGCGCCGGCGCTGTGGTCACGCACGACGTGCCGCCGGGAGCGCTGGTGGTAGGAGCGCCCGCACGCATCGTCAGCGAGGAGGACGCGAAGGCGTGAGCTTCGATAGCTGGCTAGGCGTGGGGCTATTGGCGACGGCGCTCATCGTGCTCGTCATCGCTACGGCGGCGGAGACCGGCATCGTCTTCATCAATCGTGCGCGAGTACGGGCGTTCGCCAGAAAAGGTCTGCCGGGGGCCACCTCGCTCAGTGAGTACATCCGGGAGCGGCGAGCCCTGCTCAGCGCGATAGCCATTGCTCGGAACGCTGCCGTCGTGCTCGGTCTCGCCGTTGGCACGTTCCTCGTGTTGCGGGAGACAGGCGAGACGTGGGCGGCGCTGGGGGCAACCATGGCCATCGCCCTCCTGGCGCTGGTGCTACTCGAAGCGGTGCCCCGGCTCCTCGTGGCGCGGCATCCGGAGCGCTGGGGTTTGCGTCTGCTGCCAGCGATGCGCGCGTTCTGGCTGCTGTTCGGACTGCCGGCCCGCTTGCTGAACCTTACCATCAGCGCGGTGCTCCGCCATCGCGATTATGGCGAGGCCTCGTTCGAGTCACAAGACGAAGAAGAGGAGCTGCTGCGACTGGTCGAGCGGCACGAAGGCAACGGGCTCCCTGAGAACGGCGAGCTGGCGATGATTCGCCGCATCGCCCAGATGGTGGACCGCGCCGTTCGGGAGATCATGGTACCGCGCATCGATATGGTGGCAGCCGAGGCAAACGTCTCCATCGACGATGTGCTCCAGCTTGTGGTGGAGCACGGCTACAGCCGCATCCCCATCTACGAGGAGACCATCGACAACATCGTCGGCGTGGCGTACGCGAAGGACATCCTGAAGTGGACGGCGGACGGGCGCAAACCGATATCGCTGAAGGAGATCTCCCGCGAACCCTACGTCATCCCGGAGGGCAAGCGAGTCGATGAGCTGCTGGCGGAGCTGCGCGAGCACAAGGTTCACATCGCCATCGTCGTGGACGAGTATGGCGGCACCGCAGGCCTCGTCACTATCGAGGACGTGCTCGAAGAGATCGTAGGCGAGATCCAGGACGAGTACGACCGCGAGGAGGTGACGATCCAACGCCTGACCGATACGGAGGCGATCCTGGACGCCCGCGTGAGCCTCGATCAGCTCAACGAACTGTTCGAGTTGCAGATCGAGGGAGAAGACTTCGATACGGTAGGCGGCTTCGTCTACCAGGAGCTCGGTCGCATGCCAGCTCCGGGCGATGAAGTGCAAGCCGATGGCCTCACCATGCGCGTGCTCTCAACGCTGGGCAACCGCATCAAAAAGGTGCGGGTGACGAAGAGGCCCATCGCGGCAGAGGGCAGCGAGGGAGCAGAGAAGCCGTCCTAGCCTGCTGAGCCGCTGCGCAGAGCAAGGCTGCGGGCGACCGGATGGTCGCCCCTACACGCCGGAGCGCCGTGCTACAACTCTCAGCCTCGTAGGGACAGAGCGTTAGCTCTGTCCAGTGGGCCGACAGGCGGGATCCTTGTGACGTGTGGCGAAAAGCCGGCGCAGACTACGGGGTAGCCCTTAGGCACGGATGTGCTACAATAGCGCCCAAATGGAACGGACAGAGCTTGGATACTGGGTAGCCTTAGGGCGCGTACCGCAGATTGGGCGGGCGCGCTTCTCGCTGTTGGAGGCCCGCTTCGAGAGCATGGAGGAGGCCTGGAACGCCAGGCCCGCCGCTCTGGAGGCAGCAGGGCTGACCGGCGCTCCCCTCTCCGCGCTGCTGGCTGCGCGCGATGGCATCACGCCGGAGGCCGAGCTTGAGAAGCTGGACCGGAAGGGCGTGCGAGCGCTTACCTGGCACGATGAGCAGTACCCGCGCCGGCTGAAGGAGATCTACGATAGGCCGCCAATCCTCTACATACTCGGCCAGCTCACGGCCGCCGACGAGTGGTCGTTAGCCGTCGTCGGCACCCGCAGGGCGACGGTCTACGGCCGCCAGGCCGCCGAGGAGCTTGCCGGACAGCTCGCCGGCAACGGCATCACCGTCGTCAGCGGCCTGGCCCGCGGCATCGACGCCATCGGCCATCAGGCCGCGCTTGCGGCAGGCGGACGAACGATCGCCGTCCTCGCCTGCGGCCTCGATCTGATCTATCCGCCGGAGCACCTGCGGCTGGCGCAAGAGATCAAAGAGCGGGGCGCGCTGGTGAGCGATTATCCGCTGGGCACGCAGCCGCGAAGCTCGTACTTCCCGCGGCGCAACCGGATCATGGTCGGCTTTAGCCTGGGCGTGCTCGTCATCGAAGGCGATCTGAAAAGCGGCGCGCTCATCACCGCCCGCCAGGCGCTGGACGAGAACCGCGAGGTGTTCGCGGTGCCGGGCAGCATCTATTCGCCCACCTTCCGTGGCACGAACTGGCTCATCCAGCACGGCCAGGCGAAGCTGGTGACGAAGGTAGAAGATATCTTGGAGGAGCTGAACCTGACCATGGCCGGCCACCAGATGGAGGCGAAAGAGCTGCTGCCGGCCGACGAGACGGAGGCGACCCTCTTGCGAACGCTCTCGGCAGAGCCGATACATATCGATGACCTTCGCCGTAACAGCGGTCTGCCGATTGACATCGTTAGCAGTAGTTTGGCAATGTTAGAGTTAAAGGGAATGGTACGCCAGGTAGGCACGATGAATTACGTGAAGGCGGTTCGATGAGTCAGAAGAGGTCCCCTCGGAAACGAACGGTGGCGAAACAGAGCAAGCGCGGAAAGCGGCTCGTCATCGTCGAGTCACCGGCGAAAGCCCGCACGCTCGCCGGCATCCTAGGCTCGGAGTACGACATCCGCGCCTCGGTCGGTCACGTGCGTGACCTGCCCAAGAGCGAGCTAGGTGTCGACACCGACCACGGCTTCACACCCCGCTACCTGATCCCCAAGGAGAAACGTGCGGTGGTGGAGGAGATCCGCAAGGCGGCCAGCCGCGCCACTGAGATCTACCTGGCAACAGACCCTGACCGCGAAGGCGAAGCGATCTCCTGGCACCTCGTCGAAGCCGCCGAATTCCAGGACCGGCCGCACCAGCGCGTCGTCTTCCACGAGATCACGCCCGAGGCGGTGAGAGAGGCGTTTCAACATCCTCGGCCCATCGATCATCACCTGGTGGACGCCCAGCAGGCGCGCCGTGTGTTGGATCGACTCGTCGGCTATCAGATCAGCCCGATCTTATGGCAGAAGATCCGCCGAGGCCTCTCCGCCGGCCGCGTACAGTCTGTCGCGCTGCGCATGATCGTCGAGCGGGAGCGCGAGATCAAAGCGTTCGTGCCCAAAGAGTACTGGACGATCGATGTCGACCTCACGACGGAGCAGACAGGCGCCGGCGCCTTCACCGCGCAGCTGGTCGGCCCTATCGGCAAGAAAAGGAAGACGGAGATCCCTGACCAGGCGGATGCTGACCGGCTCACCGCCCTGCTGCGCTCGGCCTCGTATCGCATCAGCGATATCACGAAGAAGCCGCAGTCTCGGCGGCCGGCGCCGCCCTTCACCACCAGCACACTCCAGCAAGAGGCGCTGCGGCGCTTCGGGTTCTCCGCCAAGCGCATCATGGCGATAGCCCAACAGCTCTACGAAGGCATGGAGCTGCCCGGCGAAGGCCAAGCGGGACTCATCACCTATATGCGTACCGATTCCACCAACATCGCTGAGTCGGCCAAGCTGGTGGCGCGCGCCTACATCATCCAGCGCTTCGGGGCCGACTTCGTGCCGTCCTCGGCGCGCAGCTACCGGACGAAGGCGAAGGGCGCGCAGGAAGCGCACGAGGCGATCCGCCCCACCTCGGCCCTCCGCGAGCCCGGCACGTTGCAGAGCATCCTAAACCGCGACCAGTTCCGGCTCTACACGCTCATCTGGCAGCGATTCGTCGCCTGCCAGATGGCCGACGCCGTGATCGACCAGACCAGAGTCGAAGTCGAAGCCCTGCAGGCGGACGACGCCGACGGCCTGCTGCTGCGCGCGACGGAGAGCGTGCTGCGCTTCCCCGGCTATCGGCAGCTCTACGAGGAGATGCGCGACGACACTGACGATGAGGATTCAGCGAAGCGCGGCCTACCGCCTCTCGATTCGGGCAACACGCTCCGCCTGACCGAAGCTGAACCTCCCGCGCCGGCGGCGATCCGGCCAGACCAACACTTCACCGAGCCGCCGCCTCGCTACACCGAGGCGACGCTGGTGAAGGCGCTGGAGGAGAACGGCATCGGCCGGCCCAGCACCTACGCACCCATCCTCTCGACCATCCAAGACAGGGGCTATGTGCGAAAGGAAGGCCGCGCGCTTTCGCCTGAGGAGCTTGGCCTCACCGTCAACGACCTGCTGGTCGAACACTTCCCGGACATCTTCGACGTGGGCTTTACCGCCGTGATGGAGGAGGAGCTGGACGAGATCGCCCGCGGCGAACGGCCGTGGGTGCCTGTCGTCCAGCAGTTCTACGAACCGCTGCAGAAGAAGCTGGAATTGGCAGCGAAGGCGCCCCGGGTCGAGGAGGAGACGGACGAGAAGTGCGAGAAGTGCGGCAATGGCATGATCGCCCGCTGGGGCCGCTTCGGCCGCTTCCTCGCCTGCAAGGGCTACCCGGAGTGCAAGAGCACCCGGCCACTCGATGGAGACGAGAGCGGCCCGCAGAAAACGGACGAGAAGTGCGAGCTCTGCGGCGCTGACATGATGCTGAAGACGGGCCGCTACGGGCGGTTTATCGCCTGCACGCGCTACCCGGACTGCAAGGGAACCAAGCAGGTGCTGAAGAAGGTGGGCGTCGCCTGCCCGGACTGCGGCGGCGATCTCGTCGAGCGGACGACCAAGCGCCGGCGCGTGTTCTACGGCTGCGCCAAGTACCCCGAATGCGAGTTCACCTCCTGGTCGCGGCCGCTGGCCCAGACCTGCCCGCAATGCAGCGGCCTGATCGTCGCGGGCGGTAAGGCCCGCAAGGACGGCAGCACGCCCGCGCGCTGCACGAAGTGCGACTGGAGCGGGCCGATCGGCGAGCAGGAGCTGGCCGAGG
>JACZTE010000031.1 GCA_022573935.1 Chloroflexota bacterium | reverse complement strand
GGCTGGCCCACCAGCCGCCCGGTCTTCTTCTCGATGGCCACGATGATGACCACCATGCCGTCGGAGGCGAGGTGGTGGCGGTCGCGCAGGATCACGTGGTCGATATCGCCCACGCCCAGGCCGTCGACGTACACGTAGTCGGCGGGCACCTGGCCGCTGATGCGCGCGTTCTCCTTGTCCAGCTCCAGCACATCGCCGTCGGTAAGGACGAAGATGTTCTTCTCGGGCATGCCGAGTGACTGGGCGAGCTCTGCGTGCAGCACCAGGTGGCGATACTCGCCGTGGATCGGGACGAAGTACTGCGGCCGCACGAGGGAGTGGACGATCTTCAGCTCCTCCTGGGCGGCGTGGCCGCGCACGTGCACGTTGGCGATGCGGTTGTAGAGGACGCGAGCGCCCAGCCGAAAGAGGTTATCGATGGTACGGTCGACGAGCGATTCGTTGCCGGGGACCGCGCTGGCGGAGAGGATCACGGTGTCGCCGGGGACGATCTTGACGTGCTGGTGGTCCTGGTTCGCCATGCGGGTGAGCGCGGAGGTAGGTTCGCCCTGGCTGCCGGTGGTGATGATCGCCAGCTTCTCGTGTGGGATGCGGTCCAGCTCTCGTACGCTCACCATCATCCCTTTGGGGATCTTCAGGTAACCCAGTTCGGTAGCCATCTTGACGTTGTTGATCATGCTGCGGCCGGTGACGAAGACGCGGCGGTCGTGCGCGGCGGCGGCGTCGATCACTAGCTGGACGCGGGCGATGAGCGAGGCGAAGGTAGTGACGATAACGCGGCCGGAAGCAGTCGACATAATCTGCAAAAGCGCTTCACCCACCACCCGCTCGGACGGCGTGTAGCCGGGGATCTCGGCGTAGGTGGAGTCGGCCAGGAGCAGCAGCACCCCTTCGCTGCCCAGCTCGGCCAGTTTTGCCAGGTCGGTGGATTGCCCCATCACCGGCGTGTGGTCCAGCTTAAAGTCGCCGGTGTGGACGACGATGCCGACGGGTGTGCGGATGGCGAGTCCGGTGGAGTCGGGGACGCTATGGGCAACGGTGAAGGGTTGCACCTCGAACGGGCCCTCGTGCGCGACCTCGCCTGGATGCAGGAGGCGGATGTCGCTCTGCTTCAGCATCCCAGCCTCCCTCAGCTTCACCGTGACCAGCCCCTTCGTCAGCGTCGTGCAGTACACCGGGACGTTCACCTGGTGCAGGATGTAGGTCAGGGCGCCGATGTGGTCTTCGTGGCCGTGGGTGAGGAAGATCGCGAGAAGCTTCTGCGGGCCATCGAGCACGTAGCCGATGTCCGGGATTACCAGGTCGATGCCGAGCATCTCTTCCTCGGGAAACATGAGGCCCGCGTCGACGGCGATCACGTCATCGCCGTACTGCAGGAGCATCATGTTCTTGCCGATCTCGCCGAGACCGCCTAGGGGGATTACTTTCAGCTTCTTTTTAGGCATGGTTCCTCACAATAGCTGCATCTGCGTTACTTGTGGTTCGCGTGAGTGCGGCTCTTCCTTCAGCGCTTGCTCCAGGATAGCGGGAATCTTCTTGAAGTCCTGCTCGATCGTGCTGCGCAGGCTGGCCTGGTGGAGCGCCGCCGCCGGGTGGTACATCGGCACCACGGTGACGCCGTCGATCTTGCTCGCCTGGCCGTGGATGCGGCCGATGGTTTGGCCGGGGAAGTAGCGCTTCATCGAGAACCGGCCAAGGGTGACGATCACCCGCGGCGCGATGATCTCGAGCTGCCGGTCGAGCCAGGGCGCACAGGCGTCGATCTCGCCGGGCTGAGGGTCGCGGTTGCCTGGCGGACGGCACTTGATCACGTTGCCGATGTAGACCTCCTCCCGTTGCAGGCCGATGGACGAGAGGAGCTCGTCCAGGAACTTGCCTGCCTGCCCCACAAAGGGCCGCGCCTGCTGGTCTTCGTTGAATCCCGGCCCCTCGCCGATGAAGACGATGTCGGCGTTGGGGTTGCCCTCGCCTGGCACGGCGCGGGTGCGCGTCTTCGCCAGGCTGCAGTTCGGGCAGACCGCGATCTGCTCGGCTAGGGTGTTCAGGGCTGTCGCTTGCTCGTCCATGCTAGCGGCCCTCTCTCTCCGATACGCGCTCTCCGCGCACAGCCCCCACGATCATGGTCAGCGCGAAGTAGATAAACACAGCGGCGAAGATGCGTCGCAACACGGTCGGGTCCAGCTTGTCGGCCAGCAACGCCGCGCCGAACGCGGCGACGATCGCGACCGGCGCCACCCAGGCTACCGATGGCAGATCCACGTTCCCTCGTCGTAGGTGCGTGAGGCCGCCGACGATGGCGGTGGCGACGATCGCGGCCAGCGACGCGCCCTGGGCGATGTGCTGCGGCTCGTTCGCCAGGAGCACTAGGGCTGGGACGTAGATCGAGCCTCCGCCGATGCCGAGCATCCCCGCGGCGAAGCCGGCGACGAGTCCAATGGCGATGGATGCCAGTATCTCTTCCATGAGTTCTAGGTGATGAGCATGCGAATGGCCACGACAAGAAGGAATATACCGAAGATGGCGCGCAGCGACCGTGCTGGAATCCGCGCCATGGTCACGGCGCCCAGGTAGACGCCGAACACACTACCGGTAGCGATCCAGATTGCCAAGCTCCAATCGACGTTGCCGGACAACCAGTACCCGGCCAGCGCAGCAGTAGCAACGAATGCGATGATGGCGAGGGACGTTCCGTGGGCCAGGTGCTGGGGCAGCTTGCGCAGCCCCGTCAATAGCGGCACCATGATCGCGCCGCCTCCGGCTCCCGTGAGTCCGCTGAAGAAGCCGACGGCGAGACCTGTGAAGAGCGAACTGCCTGGTTGCGACTTCAGCTGCGTACCTCACCAGCTTTGGCGTGATGATAGCATGGGCCGAAATTGCGGTCAATCGGCGTAGGCGCGTACACGGATCATCGTCGTATGATCGGACTGCCCTCTACCAGCCGGGCCAGCCCGATGCCGACGAAATAGAGGATGATCATCGGCCCCGCCACCAGCGCCTGCGTGATCGGATCGATCGAGGGCGTTACCACCGCCGCGGCGAGGAAGGCGATGACGATCGCATATCGCCACCAGCCCAACAGCTTGCGTGACGTGACCAAGCCCAGCTTCGCCAGCCCCATCACCACCAACGGCAACTCGAAGACGAGGCCCGTCACCAGGATCATCCTCGTGACGAAATCGATGTAACTCTTGATCCTGATGAACGGCTGGATGTCTTCCGTGATGTTGCCCGGTTCGTTCACCAAGAAGCGCAGCGCGGGCGGCAGCTCGATGTAGTAGGCGAACGCACCGCCGGCGACGAAGGCCAGCGACGCTCCGATGACGATTGGGTAGAGCCAGCGTCGCTCATCCTTGTTCAGACCTGGAGAAACGAAGGCCAGCATCTGGTAGACGATGACCGGCATGGCGAGGGTGATGCCCAACAGGAGAGAGACGCGAAAATAGGCGCTCCAGTACTCCAGTGGCTCTGTGAAGATGAGTGAAAAGTCGTCCACCTGTTGACGGCCTGGCTCCGCGAGGAAGTCGATGAAGTAGCCGGTGAGCGGCCAGAAGGAGACGAGGACGCCCAGCACCACCGCTCCCCCTGCTACCATCACGCGATAGCGCAGCTCGCGCAGGTGCTCCAGGATGGTGAGCGCCTTCGTGCCTTGCGGTGGTTCCTCGGGCGGAGTGTCCCCCGGGGGCGCTTCAGTAGGGGGTTGGACGGCCATCGTTCGGGCGCGCTAGGGAGCTGGCGGGGTGGGCTTTGGCGGACCTTCGGCGGCGCTCTTGGCCTCATCCAGCGCCTCGCGGGCGTCGTGATCGGCCGCTTTCAGATCCTCGCCGACGGCGCGGGCGGTCTCATCCAACCCTTCGCCGATCTCTTTCCACTCGCCCTTTATCTCATCGTAATCTTGTTCCAGCTCCCGCATCGTCTCGCTGAACTCGCTCGTAACGGAAGAGGCGTAGCTGCGGGCGGTGCGGATGAAGCGGGCAAGGCGAATAGCCATCTCCGGCAAGCGGCTAGGGCCCACCACGATGAGGGTGAGCACCAGGATGACGAGCAGTTCTGGAAGGCCGACGCCGAAGAAGTCCATGGTGGGTGGTGGCCGCCTTGGTGAGTAGGACGCTGCGCCGGGCTCCGCTCGATAGCGACGCTACGGAGGAGGCGGAGGCTAACGCCTATTCGTCGTCCTGCCCGAGGTCCTTCAAGTAGTCGACGCTGTCCTGTACCGTCAGGATCTTCTCCGCGTCTTCGTCGGAGATCTCCAGCGTGTTGCCGTCCTTGCTGAACTCCTCCTCCATAGACATGATCAGCTCGACCAAGTCTAGGGAGTCGGCGTTGAGGTCGTCGACGAAGGACGCGCTGGGCACGACCTGCTCCTCTTCAACGCCAAGCTGTTCGACTATGAGCTTCCGTACTCGTTCAAAGACCGTTGCCACCTGCTCGCCTCCTTCCCCCAGCAGGCTCATCTGTGACTGTGTCGTCACGTTCCCGCTGGATAGAACCTAGGACACCGTTGACAAACTTCGCTGATGTATCGCTGCCGAAGCGCTTGGCCAGCTCGACAGCCTCGTTGATAGCGACCGCGACCGGCGACCCATTATCGCCTAGCATCTCGCGGATTGCAAGCCGCAGGATATTGCGGTCCACCGCGGAGAGCTGCTCCACCGGCCAGGCCGTCGCTGTCCGGCCGATCATCTTGTCGATCTCATCTTGCTGTGCCAGCACCCCCTGGATCAAGTCCTGAGCGAAGTCCGCTGTCTCGGGGGACAGCCGCTCCCGTGCGACGATCCGTTCGAGCGCCTCCGGCGACGTGTGCCGAGAGGTGTCCGCCTCGTAGAGCGCTTGGAAGGCGGCGGTCCGCCCGCGCCGGCGGCCTCCCGCAGCCATTAGTGCATCACCAACCCACCATCGATGGCCAAGACGTGGCCCGTGATGTATGCCGCCTCCTCCGATGCTAAGAAGACGACTGCGGGCGCGATCTCCTCCGGCGTGGCCATTCGTCCGAGCGGCACGAGCTGGAGGACGGCCGTCTCTTGCGCCTCGGTGAGGTCGGCGGTCATCTCGGTTCGCACCAGGCCGGGGGCGATGGCGTTGGCCGTCACCTTGCGAGAGGCGATCTCCTTCGCCACGGCCTTCGTAAAGCCGATCAGTCCCGCTTTAGCGGCGGCGTAGTTCGCCTGCCCGGCGTTGCCCACCATGCCGGCCACGCTGGCGATGTTGATGATGCGGCCCCAGCGCTGGCGGATCAGCGGTCGAATGGCGGCCTTGGTGCAGAGGAAGGCGCCGCGCAGGTCGACCTCCATCACACGGTCCCACGCCTCTTCCGACATGCGCAGCAGCAGATCATCCTTGGTGAGGCCGGCGTTGTTGACCAGGATGTGCAGCCCGTCGAACTGAGCCAGCGTCTCGTTCACCAGCCGCTTGGCGTCTTCGGCCTGCGAGACGTCGCCCTGGATCGCGATCGCCTGGCCGCCGGCGCCGGCGATCTCCTTCACCACCGCCGCGGCTGCCTCGGCGTTCGCGACGTAGTTGACCGCCACGCGGGCGCCACGCTCCGCGAGGGCGAGGGCGATGGCGCGTCCGATCCCCCGCGAGCCGCCGGTGACCAACGCTACTTTTTCGTTCAGGTCGAACATGTCGTCTTCATGATGGAGAGCGCGAGGGCCGTCGTCAAGGCGGCGTCGGTGATGGCGTCGTCTGCGAGCGGGCGCTCGCCAGGTCTGTGACGTTGCGTAAAGCCAGGGAGCGATCGATGCGGCGGACGAGCCCGGTGAGCACCCGGCCCGGCCCGAACTCGATGACGCCGGTCACTTGCTGCGACTGCAGCTCCTCCACGGAGCGCTGCCACTGCACGGGTCGCGTGAGCTGCTCGACGAGTTCGCCTCGGAGCGCTGCGGCTGTGGTGAGCGGCTTGGCCGTCGTGTTGGCGATGATCGGCACCTGCGGGTCGCGCAGCGGAGTGTCGGCCACCGCGCGGGCCATCTCCTCGGCGGCCGATGCCATGTGGGAGGTGTGGAAGGCGGCGCTTACCTTGAGGAGCACGCCCCGGCGAGCGCCTCGCTCCATCGCTAGCCGCATCGCCGCCTCGACATCCTGCGCCGCGCCGCCGACGACGAGCTGGCCTGGTGCGTTGAGGTTGCAGAGCTCGGCGCCGGTTTCGCGGCAGATCTCGGCGCCGGCATCCTCGTCCAGCCCCAGGAGGGCGGCCATGACGCCGGGGGTACGCTGTCCTGCCTGCTGCATCAGCCGGCCGCGTTCCGCCACCAGCCGCAGCCCATCCTCCAGGTCAAGCGCCCCGGCGGCGACGAGCGCGGTGTACTCGCCCAGGCTATGGCCGGCGACGACGGCGGGCGGATCGGGCGCGATGCCGCCAAGCTCCCGCGCAGCCTCCAGGCAGGCGAGGCTCGTGGCGAAGATCGCCGGCTGGGCATGCTGCGTCTCCTGGAGCCGCTCGGCCGGCCCCTGGAAGCAGAGGTCGCTGATGGCGTAGCCGAGGACGCTGTCGGCGGTCTCGAAGACGCGACGGGCGGCGCTGGAGCCGTCGAACAGATCGCGGCCCATGCCCACCTCTTGCGCGCCCTGGCCGGGGAAGAGCCAGGCCAGCCGCTCCTCAGCCACGGTTCGCTCCGGCACTGCGCGAAGGCACGCTACTCGGGCAGCTCAGGCTTGCCGATGACGATCGCCTCGCGGCCCTTGTAGTAGCCACAGCTGAGGCAGACGTGGTGGGGCAGGCGAGGGCTGTGACACTGAGGGCATTCGGTCATTTTCGGTTTGCGTGTGCGGTTATGGCTGCTGCGTCTGCCCTGGAGAGACTTGGCGCTCTTTTGCTTGGGTACTGGCATGAACTAGCTCCTTTCGATGTTGCCCGCCAACTGATGAAGGGCGCTCCAACGTTCGTCCTCCTCCGGTGGGCAGGAGCAGGCGCTCTGGTTCAGGTTGTGGCCGCAGCGCGGGCAGAGGCCTCGACAATCGGAACGGCACAGCGGCTGCATCGGTACCGCGGCGGCCCAGTGCTGCCGCACCGCCTCCTCGAGGTCCAGTATGTGCCGCGCATCGATCCGGAATGTCTCCGTGTCTTCGGGCGGCGATACGCCGGCGTCCGCTTCAGCGTTGGCGCTGACGATGAACTCCTCCTCGATCTTCAGCCGCAGCGATGTCTCAATCCCCAGCAGGCAGCGGCTGCAGCGCTCGCGTTGGACACCCTGCAGGTGGGCGGTCACCAGCACGCCCTGCTCCGTGCGTAGGAGGGCGGCGCGACCGAAGACCTCCTCGTGGCGGGGTTCGTCCTCGTCGATGAGCACCCGATCCGCCACCTCGTAGTCGCGGGTGGCGCCGATGCCCTCTCTGAGCAGCATCGAGACATTATACCGGATAGCCATGGTACCGCTTTCAGGATAGGAGCGGGCGTTTGGCCGCGTCAATATCATAGCAAGATTTTCAAGAAAAGGGGTGGAGTTGACATAGCAGTCTTGCGTCGCGGCTCAACCGAAGCCTATAATCGCCATCGAGTGCAGGGCCGATAGGGCTGGCTATGCTAACGAACACATCGCCCCTTGACCCTCTCCCCCAACTCGGATGCAGCATCATAATTGGTGAGTGCCCTTTCGATGGGTGGCCCGCCGTCACGGATCAGGCATGGTTATTAGCACCACCCGTTCCAGAGGAAGCCCGATGACCTCTATCGCTGAACTCTACCGTCTCCAGGAAGTAGATCTGGAGTTGCAATCCGCCCGCGATGACCTGACCGATGTGCAGTCTCGCCTTGGCGAGCCGGAGGAGCTGATCGAGGCTCGGCGCGCCGCGGAGGAGTGTCAGGAGGCGCTGCGGGTGGCGGAGAGAGACTTCAAGGACCGGGAAGCGGAGGCCGACGAGCAGGGGCGCAAGATCGAAGCGCCGTCGCAGCGGATGTACGAGGGGAAGGTGACCAACCCCAAGGAGCTGGAAGACCTGCAACAAGAGGTCGAAAGCCTGACGCGCAGGCGCAGCGCGCTGGAGGACGAGGCGCTCGCGGCGATGGAGCGGCTGGACGAGGCCGAGCGGGCGATGGACGAAGCCCAGCGACTCCTTGAGGAGCTGACCGGCACGACTGGGGTCGAGCAGGCCGAGCTACGCGCTCGCCAGTCGACGCTCGAGGGCGAGATCGCGGCGCTCGAGGGGCAGCGCGATAAGCTCGCGGCGGGC
>JACZTE010000030.1 GCA_022573935.1 Chloroflexota bacterium | reverse complement strand
AGGGAACTCCGGAGCTGCAGACGAGCCGCTCAGAGCTGGGTCGCCTGCGTCGCCGTCCTCTCCGCCCGAGGTCGTCGTGAGAGACGAATCTCCCGATCCTCCGCAGGCTACAGCAATGACCGCCGCGAGTACGACGATGCCCAGCCAAGCCGGCCTGGGGATAGCAATCTGACCTATCAGCCGCGCCAACGCAACTCCTTACGACAACCTGGTTCCTTGTTCTATCAGTCTATCGGACTTCTCGGAAGGAGGACTAGAGACCGCCATCACCTTCGTGATGATCTAGCGGGTTCGCAGCGCATGAAGGCGTGTGTCTGACCGGGCTCCGCCGTCTGTCTGTTGTGGTTCAACCAAGTCATCGGCACAAGGGGAGAGAAGGCTATTCGCCTGGGTAGAGAGAGGCTGCCCCTACCCGCAACAGGAGATGAACCCCACGTTGCCGTTTATTGCACGCCATTGGGCGCTTGTCTACAATGGCGGTTTATTCGGGACTGCCGGAAGGGCTCTGATGAACGGACACTGCGTAGTCGTGCGTTTCATTCCAGGTGTCGCGATCCCAGGTTGACCATCGCTCGGCGAGGGCGAGGCCGGCAAGGTCGGCGATCTCGTCGTACCGTTCGATGGTGAGTTGGCCAGGCATAAGCTGGAACCCGGCGATGAGCAAGCCCCCTGGTCGCAGATGGCGTGCGATGTTCGCGACGACGGCCGGCTCGCTCCCCGGCGCCAGGAATATCATGACGTTGCCGGCAAGGACGGCGGCGTCGAACGAACGGGCAAGGTCAACAGTCGCGAGGTCAGCCAGATGCCAGTCTACACGAGGCGCCTTTCGTCGCGCCGTAGCGAGCATCGCTGGGTCGAGGTCGACGCCAACAACGTCCAGTCCGCGACGAGCGAGCTCGCGCCCGACACGACCGGTTCCGCAACCGGCATCGAGCACGGATGCCGGCGCGAACCGCTCGACGAAGTCGGCTTCACCGTGGACGTTCTCGCCGGCAGCGGCGCGGCGCTCGTAGGTCGAGTCGTAGACATCGCCGGAGACGTTCCGGTTCTTCAGCCAACGGTTCGATCTTTCGGGTGTCATGCACATGCCGCCAAGGCATTCATCTGTTCGTCCATCTCCTGGATCATACCCCGATGGACCATGGCTGTGCCCTGATCACATAGCCAACGCCAGCAGGGCGCTCTACTGCGGCGATGACGATCGTCTCGGCTGTGATCGTCTCGCCTGCCACCTCCAGCGTCTTGTGGCCGACGAAGCGGGCCGCGTCGCTAAAGACCGTGATGTTCGGATGCTGGCGATTCCCCTTCTCTATCATCCGCGCATCCTCGTCCACCGTGTCCGAGGCCCGCTTCACGATGAAGTCCCAGTCGATGGCTGCTATCTCCGCCTTGATCCCGAACAGCTCCGAGCGCCGTATCGTCTCGACGACGTCCGCACTGTGGATGAGCATCTTCGACGGAATGCAGCCGCGGTTCAGGCACGTTCCCCCGAACGGCCCGGACTCGACCACGGCCACAGACAGCCCGCGCCCGGCCGCCTCGGACGAAACCTCCAGGCCGGAACCTGACCCGATGACGATGAGATCGAACGATTGCATTGGACGCCTCCCCACAGCGAATCTGAGGCCGAACGGCAGCTACGTGGCGTCTCGAGGTTGCCCCTAGTTTGGAGACGTAGGCTCAGCGCCGTCTACCAACGAGTGCAGCGCCTCCACGAGTTCGCCGATCGCCGGGTGGTCTGCCGCATGGACGGCGTAGCGGGCGTAGCGCACCACGCCTTCGCCGTCGATGATGAACGTTCCCGGCATCTGGAACGCATCGCCGACGGTCTTCTCAATGTGATGCCCCTTGAGTGCCGCCTGCATCCCTCGTAGAAGGACGGCTGGACCAAGAACTTGCACCACCGAGCCGCGCTTGAGGCCGAACGCCTTGTAGCTTGAGCGGCGAGGGTCGGCGAGGCAGGGGAACGGCACCTGAAAGCGATCACATAGAGCCTGAGCCTGCTGCGGCTCGCCCTGCGTGACGGCCACAATGTGGCCGCCGGCTGCTTCGATATCCTTGGCGCCCGCACCGAGCGCCGCCAAATACTCGCGGCAGAAGGGTCAGCCGAAGTGCCGGAGGAAGGCTACCACTACCGGCCCGGACCGCCACAGTTCGGCGAGCGAAACCTCGTTCCCTTCACTATTAGCTAACGTGACGTTTGGTGCTGGCTGGCCTATCTCGATCGTCATGCGTACAGTACCTCCTAATTCGCGCCCACTATACCGCGGCTCCAACATTAATTCCTCTCGGCAGTAGCCCGCGCTTCGAAGCCGATGCGAAGGAATGATCAGTACGTAGCGTCCTCGATGCGCGTTCGCTCTTCTCCGCCATCACTCATCTCGGAACGTGAAGAGCGCCTTTACGGCACCCGACTTGCCCTTGCGGCGGAGGCTGAGAAACGCCTCGCGATAGTCGTCTAGCGGGAAGCTGTGGGTGACGATGGGGCTCACATCAAGACCGCGATCGAGCAGCTCGAAGTAGATCTGCATGGAGTGGAGGCGACGCCCCTCGAACGTCTCGATCCCGAACGCGTTCGAGCCGACCACCGAGACCTCCTTGAAGTAGAGCGGCGTCCACTCGAAGCGGCGCGGCGCCTCGACGCCGCTCACGACGATCTCCGATCGCGTATCGATCACCCGCAGCCCCAGCTCCACGCTCTCCGGCGAACCTACGGTATCGTAGATCACTCCAACACCTCTCACGAGCCATGACTTGCCTGACCACGGCCGCAGTGCCGAGGCGCCCACCACCCGCGCCACGGCTTCGACGACCTCCTCGCGTCCTTCCGGCAACAGCTCCGACGCGCCAAATCGCCGCGCCATCTCCGCCTGATGCGGATACCGAGCGATCGCCATCACGGGAACCTCTGGGTGCAAGTGCCGCAGGATAGCGATCGTGAGGAGGCCGAGCGTTCCACAGCCGAAGACAAGCGCAGGCCGCCCGGAGGAAGGAGGCGGGTGGTGCAACACGCTATGCAGCGATACGGAGAAGGGATCGGCCAGAACGGCGGCCTCCCAACCAACGCCCTCGGGAATGAGGAAGGCCTGCGATTCGTGGACGGCAATGCGCTCTGCGAAGCCGCCGGGCACGTCGCTACAGTTGCCGGCGTGGATGCCGGGCTCGAAGCGGCCTTCCGTAAAGCGCTCGCAGAGTGGATAATCGCCTGCCTGGCACGCATCGCAGGGCGGATCGATGCCCCGTGGCGTGCACGAGAGCCACGGATTGATCACCACCCGCTCGCCAGGCTTGCGCTCCCGCACCGCCGGCCCCACCTCTTCGATGACGCCGACCGCCTCGTGGCCGAGGACTTGGGGGAAGGAGATCACTGCGGTGAGTGGGTTATCGCGGTCGCCGCGCAGGAAGACCTGCTTCGTGTCGCTGCCGCAGATGCCACAGCGGGCGGTGCGCACCAGCAGCCAGTCGTCGGCGGGCAACGTCGGGTCCGGGATACTCTCGAGTCGAATCGGCGCCCAGGGGCCGAAGTAGGCGCTGGGCGAAAGGGCGCCGAGCAGCCGGCCGGCGGCCATCCGGGGCAGGCTGTAGCGAAAGACGAGTGCTTTCATCGCTGATGCTCCAATGTCAGGCGGTCGCCCGTTGATTATTCGCTATTGCGTGCACGATAGTCAACACAGCGGTTCTCAGCCGAGTTGACAACCCAGATGATAGTCACTACTCTTTGCGAGGTGGTCAAGAACGTGCTGGATTTCGAAGCGAAACATGTGGAGCGTACTAGTTGAAGGCTCTCATCCTCGCCCCTTTTGCCGAGCGCTCACTGGAGCGCCTTCGCGAGCAGCTCGATGTCACCTATGAGCCCTGGACCGATCAAGGACGCACTCATGACCCACAGAAGCTCGCCGCCCGCGTACGCGAGGAAGCCTTCGCCATCGTCGTGGTCGAGGGCGACATCCTGTTGGCGGAGGCGTTCGACGGGCCCAGCCTGCGGCTGGTGGGCGTCTGCCGAAGCGGGCTGAACCTGGTGGACGTGGACGCCGCAACGAAGCACGGCGTCGCGATAACCCACACACCCGCGCGCAACGCGACCGCCGTGGCCGAGTTCACCATCGGCCTGATGCTTGCCCTAGCACGACATCTGCCGGCCGCCCATAACTACGTAGCAGGCGCCGGCTGGACCAACCCGTTCGACGCCTATCTTCGCTTTCAGGGAAGAGAGATCGCCAAGAGCGTCGTGGGGATCGTGGGGCTTGGGCAGATGGGGGCGGAGACTGCGCGCCGGGCGCGCTGCCTGGGCGCCCGCGTCATCGCATTCGATCCGTATGCTTCGCCGCGGCGCGCCCGAGCGCTGGGCGTACGGCTCGTCTCGCTACCAGCGCTGCTGCGCCGCGCCGATTTCGTCTCGCTGCACACCGCGCGGACGCCGGAGACAGAGCGGCTGATCGATGGGCCCGCGCTCGACCTGATGAAGCCAACCGCGTACCTGATCAGCATCGGCGCCAACAATGTGCTGGACGACGAGGCGCTGGTGGAGCGGCTGCGGTCGCGGCGCATCGCCGGCGCGGCGCTGGACGTGTTCGCCGGCTATATGCTCTCCACTTCGAGTCCGTACCTGGAGCTGGACAACGTGATCCTTACGCCCCACCTGGGTGGGGCGACCCGGGAGACCATAACCCGCCACTCTCGCATGATCGTCGAAGACATCGAGCGTTTCCTCCGCGGCGAGCAACTCCGGCGGCTGGCCAACCCGGAGATCCTGTCAGTAGCTACCCGTGGCGGCTGAGCACCTGCTGGCGCTGGACGCCGGCACCAGCGGCGCCCGCTGTCTGATCGCGCGGCCTGGCGACGGGCCTGTCGCTGTCGCCCGCCGCGAGTGGAGCTACGAGACGCCGCCGGAGATCGCTCCCTTGGGCAGATCGTTCGACGCGGAGCAATTCTGGTCCACGCTGTGCGAGGTGACCCGCGAAGCGCTGGCCCAGGCCAAGCTGTCCGGTAGCGACATCGCGGCAGTCGGGGTGACCAGCCAGCGCCTGGGGCTGGTGGTCATCGATGGCGATGGCCGGGCGCTACATGGAATGCCAAACTCGGACGCGCGCGCGGTGATCGAGGGTTTCACTATCGATGGCCGAATCGCCGAACGAGTGTACGGCTCTACGGGCAAGCTGCCGTCGTTGCTGCTAGCGCCGGCGAAACTGCAGTGGCTGCGCAACCACGACGAGGCCGCCTGGCAACAGGCGGCCGCTGTCCTCGCGGTCGGCGACTGGCTGGCCTATCGGCTGACCGGCGAGCTGGTGGCCGAGCGGTCGTTGGCCGGTGACTTCGGGTTGCTGGAGATCGCCAGCCGTGAGCGCGACGAAGCGCTGCTGCGGGAGCTCGACGTGCCTCCGCAATTCCTCAAACCGCTCGTCTCGGCCGGCGACGTCATGGGCAAGGTGACACCGCAGGCAGCGGACGAAGCTGGGCTGGCGGCCGGCACGCCCGTCGTGATCGCCGGCGGCGACACGCAGTGCGCGCTGCTGGGCATGGGCGTGGAGGAGGTCGGGGAGGCCGGCATCTCGGCGGGATCCAGCTGCCCGGTGCAGCAGGTAACGGCGGAGGCACGACTCGATCCGGAGCGGCGCACGTGGGCAGGGCTCCACGTGCTCCCCGATCGATGGGTGGTGGAGAGCAATACCGGCAACGCCGGACAGATGTGGCAATGGTGGTGCGATCTGCTGCTCGGGAAGGACGGTGCGGATCTCGCCGAGGCGGCCTCGCTGGTCGAGCAGGCCAGCCCCGGATCTCAGAACCTCCTCGCGCTCCTCGGCCCGGCGACGATGAACGCCGGAGCGATGGGCCTGCACCTGGGGGGCGTGCTGATGACCACCCCGCTGGACGTCGGCGCGGCTGGCCGGGCCGAGCTATTGCGCGCGGCCTTGGAGAACATCGCGTACGCCCTGCGCGGGAACCTGGAGCAGGCGGAGCGCGTTTCGGAACGGCCGGCGCAACGTATTACGCTCGGAGGAGGGATGACGCTGACGGCGGCCTTCCCCCGCATCCTCGCCGACGTGCTCGGCCGGCCGATCGAGGTGGCTTCGGAGGTGGACACAAGCGCTCTGGGCGCCGCTATCCTCGCCGCGCGGGCCGTCGGCATGCCTGACGCCTCCCTTCGGCCACCGATGCAGCGCCTCGAGCCGGAGCCCCCCGCCGTCGAGACATACCAACGCCAGTACGAACGCTGGCAGTACATGGGAGAGAAGTTGGACGAAGCGATGCAGGAGATGCCATGAGTTGGGACAAAGTACGAGTCGCCATTCAGGAAGCGTGTGTTCGGCTGGAGGCCGAAGGGTTAGTGGCGGAAGCCAGCGGCAACGTCAGCGTCCGGCTGCCGTCCAAGGACGGGCGCGACCTGGTCGCTATTACCCCCAGCCAAGTGCCCTATCGGAAGTTGCGGCCGGAGCAGATCCTGGTCATCGATTACGAGAGGAACGTGATCGAAGGCGAAGGTAAGCCTTCCAGCGAGACCGTCACCCACCTGACTGCCTACCGCGCCCGTGCCGACGTGGGGGCGGTCATTCACAGCCACTCGGTGTATGCTAGCGCGCTGGCGGTAGCCGGCCAGGAGATACCGCCCCTCATCGACGAGCAGGTAGTGACGCTGGGCGGAGGCGTGAAAGTCGCCGAGTTCGGCATGTCGGCAAGCCAGGATCTGGCGGACAACGCCGTGAAAGCGCTGGAGCTGCGCCAGGCCGTGCTCCTCCGCAGTCACGGCGCGCTAAGCGTGGGCCGAGACCTAGACGAAGTCCTCGCCGTCGCAGCCCTGGTCGAGCGGATGGCGAAGATCTACATACTCGCGCGCACGCTAGGCGAGCCGCTCAAGCTGCCCGCTAAGATCGTGGAGCTGGAGATAAAGTACTACCGCATGCTGCACGGCTTCCCCGCAGAGGACTGAGCGTTGCGGGCACCGCCGCGGCCCGTTCATGCGGAGGTGCAGAGAGGACAGGCATGAAGCTAGGCGTCGTCTTTCCACAGACGGAGATCGGGAACGATCCCTCAGCCATCAGAGACTACGCTCAGGCTGCGGAGGGACTTGGCTACCACCATCTGCTGGCCTACGACCATGTGCTTGGCGCTCACCCGGATCGATTCGACTTTCGCCCGCCCTATACCCACCAGACCCCGTTCCACGAGCCGCTGGTGCTGTTCGGTTACCTCGCGGCGGTAACGTCGAAGCTCGAGCTCGCGACAGGCATCCTCGTGCTGCCACAGCGGCAGACCGCGCTGGTGGCGAAACAGGCTGCCGAGGTGGATGTGCTAAGCGGAGGGCGTCTTCGCCTCGGAGTAGGCATCGGCTGGAACGCGGTGGAGTATGAAGCGCTTGGAGAGAACTTTCGCAATCGAGGAAAGCGAAGCGAGGAACAGGTGGCTCTCTTACGAGCGCTATGGACGCAGGAGCTTGTCGATGTTGAAGGAAAGCATCACACGGTGAAGCAGGCCGGCATCAATCCGCTACCGGTACAGCGACCGATACCGGTCTGGATGGGCGCGATGGCGGAGGCAGCCATCAAACGGGCAGCCCGCATCGCCGACGGATGGTTCCCTCAGTTCGGCCCGAACCAGGATGGCGCGGCGCGGATAGAACAGTTCCGCGGCTTCGTTCGCGATGCCGGTCGCAGCCCGGAGGACGTTGGCATTGAGGGCCGAATCAGCATGGCGAACACTCCCGAAGAGCAATGGGGGCCGACGCTCGAGAGTTGGAGCAATCTTGGTGCGACTCACGTCTCCTTCAACACCATGGGGGCAGGCTTAGAGTCCCCGCAAGCCCACATCGAGGCGATCAGGCGGCTAAAGGAGATCGCGGGCTGAACGAGGCTAACGCGCAGGACAGCCGATCAGGAATCGCCAGGCTGCCCGCTCCAGCGCCCTGTACGACAGCTCGCGCTGGAACCAGGCGAACAACCGCGACCGTCAGTTACGACGAGCTTTCAGGCTGCCCGGCGCCATCACGGACTGAACCGAGGACCGGTCCCATAAGCGGGTCAGCGCCGTCAGGTCTTGAACGCTGCGTAGCCCCCGCTCGTCGAACTCCCATTCATCAAACAGCCGCCGTATCCCGATGAAGGTCACCCCGTTGTCTCTCACAAATTCATGGTCCAACAAGGAGTCGCCCACGAACAGGACCTCATCCGGGGCCAGCCCGTACCGCTGGAGGATGAAGTCTATCTGCTGGTTCTTTGAGAAGCCCACTCTGTAGCCGTAACAGCCATCGAAG
>JACZTE010000029.1 GCA_022573935.1 Chloroflexota bacterium | reverse complement strand
GAGGCGAAGCCTGCGGCCGAGGTGACCGAGACGCCGCCCAGCGCTGGCGAGGCCAGCGCGCCCGAGGCGAAGCCTGCTGCCGAGACGACAGATACGCCGCCCAGCGCAGACGAAACCAAGACCGGTGATGCCGAGAAGCAAGCACCGGAGAGCGAGAAGCAAGGATAAGCGGGCATGTTAGCACCGAAGCGTGTCAAATGGCGCAAGACGCATCGCGGCAGGCGCAGAGGCAAGGCCATGGCCGGGAACCAGGTGAACTTCGGCGAGTTTGGCCTCCAGGCGACGACCAACGCATGGGTGACCGCTCGCCAGATAGAGGCCGCTCGCCGCGCCATCACGCACGAGATTCGACGAGGTGGCAAGGTGTGGATTCGCATCTTCCCGGATAAGCCGGTGACAAAAAAGGCCGCCGAGACCCGCATGGGGAGCGGTAAAGGCGTGCCGGAGTTCTGGGTGGCCGTGGTGAGACGCGGTCGCATGCTCTTCGAGATCGCCGGCGTGGCTGAAGAGCCGGCGCGAGAAGCGATGCGGCTGGCCGCTCACAAGCTGCCCGTCCAGACCCGATTCGTCGTCCGCGAGCATGAGGTGTTCTAGCGATGGCCGGAACAAAGAAACTGGCAGAAGAGCTACGCGAGCTCTCCGACGAGGACCTGGCGAAGGAGTTGGAGGAGAGCTATCGAGAGCAATTCACCGTTCGCCTGCAGCTCTCTACGCGCCAACAGGCGAACACATCCGTGCCCCGGCGGATGCGAAGGCGAATCGCCCGTATTAAGACGCTCCAGCGTGAGCGTGAGGTAGCCGCCGTCTCCCAGGCGGCCACGGAAGCGGAGTCGTAACCATGCCCGGACAAGCGAAAGGCCTGATCGGCACTGTGGTGAGCAACAAGATGAGCAAGACCGTGGTCGTGCTCGTCGAGACCACCACTCGCCACCGGCTCTACCACAAGATCCTGCGCCGGAGCAAGCGCTACCAAGCCCACGACGACCGGCTGGAAGCCAAGCCCGGCGACCGTGTGCGCCTCCTGGCCACGCGGCCGCTCTCCCGCCACAAGCGCTGGCGGGTCGCGGAGATCCTGCAGAGAGGCGAAGTGGCCGAGGTGGCGCCCAGAGAGATCGATAGCGAGTACTTCGGTCGCAAGGGGAAACGCGCTCCCGTTGAGGACGCCCCCGCAACTGAGGCTAAGCCCCAGGCAGTAGCTGAAGCCCTCGCGACCGAGGCCGAGGCTCCGGCGGCTGACGAAGCCCCCGCAACTGAGGCCGAAGCCCCCGCGACCGAGGCAGAGGCCCCTGCGGCTGACGAAGCCCCGGCGGTTGACGAAGCCCCCGCGACCGAGGCCGAGCCCCAGGCAGAAGCTGAGGCCCCTGCGGCTGACGAAGCCCCCACAGACGAGGCAAAGCCTGCCGAGGAGCCGGCCACAGACGAGCCAAAGCCCGCCGAGGAGCCAACGCCGGAAGAGCCGGCCAGCGGCGAGACGACAGAGGAGCGTGACGCACCGTGATCCAGAAGTACACCCGGCTGAAGGTGGCCGATAACTCGGGCGCCCGCCAGATCATGTGCATCCAGGTGCTGGGTGGCACACGGCGTCGTTACGCCCGAGTCGGTGATGTCATCGTCGCCTCCGTCAAGCAGGCGCAGCCAGCTTCGGGTGTAAAGAAGGGCGACGTTATCCGCGCGGTCGTAGTGCGCACGGCGAAGGGCTGGCAGCGCAGCGACGGCACGTCGATCAAGTTCGATGAGAACGCAGCCGTCCTCCTGGAGGATAAGGAAAACCCGCGCGGCACCCGCATCTTCGGGCCCGTCGCCCGCGAGCTGCGGGACCGTCGCTTCATGAAGATCATCTCGCTGGCGCCGGAGGTAGTGTGATGCGAAAGCTCAAGCGCGACGATTTGGTGCTGGTTACTACCGGTAAAGAGCGCGGCAAGCAAGGGCAGATCCGCGAGGTCTTCACCAGCAGGCAACGGGTGATCATCCAAGGCTTGAACATGGTGAAGCGCCATCAGCGCCAGAAGGACGAGCGAACGCCGGCCGGCATCATCGAAAAAGAGGCGCCGATTCACATCTCCAACCTCAAGCTCATCTGCCGCGCTTGCCAAAAGCCGGTGCGCGTCGGCTTCCGTGTGCGGTCGGATAACGTAAAAGTTCGCGTCTGCCGCTCCTGCGGCGAGGACATCGATTAGGAACGAGGACTGGTTCAGACGATGCTACCGAGACTGAAGCAACGCTACCGGGACGAGGTTGTGCCGGCACTGATGCAGGAGTTCGCCTATGCGAACGTGATGCAGATACCTTCCCTGACCAAGGTAGTCTTCAACATCGGGCTGGGCGAGGCGCTCCAGAACGCGAATGCGCTGGACGCCGTTGCCCAGGATTTCGCGACGATCACGGGACAGAAGACGGTCATCACCCGCGCGAAACGGTCCATCGCCAACTTCAAGATCCGCGAAGGCAACCCGATCGGCGTCATGGTGACCATACGCGGCAACCGTATGTGGGAGTTCATGGATCGGCTGATTAACGCAACGCTGCCTCGCATCCGCGACTTTCGAGGCGTCTCGTCTAAGGCGTTCGACGGCCGCGGCAGCTTCAGCCTGGGCGTGCGAGAGCAGCTCATCTTCCCAGAGATAGAGTACGATAAGGTAGATCGCGTTCGCGGGTTTCAGATAAACATCATCACGACCGCCCGCAACGATGAGCAGGGCAAGCGGCTGCTGGAGCTGCTAGGCATGCCCTTCAGTCGAGAGTAGCAGGGAGCAAGGTATGGCGAAGAAAGCGCTAGTACTTAAGGCACAAAAACCGCCTAAGTTTTCCTCCCGCTTGGTGCGTCGCTGCAAGGTTTGCGGCCGCCCTCGCGGCTATATTCGCTACTTTGCGCTCTGTCGTATCTGCTTCCGGCAACTTGCCTTGGAAGGCAAACTGCCGGGGGTGCAGAAGTCTAGCTGGTAGGGGGTACGCTACCATGACGATGACCGATCCGATCGCCGATATGCTGACCCGCCTCCGCAACGGAGCGGCGGCCCGGCATGAATACGTTACGATCCCCGCCTCTAAGCTGAAGAACGCGATCGCGAAGGTGCTCAAAGAGGAGGGTTTCATCCGCGACTACGAGGCGTTCGAGGAGGGCCCGCGTCGCTTCATGCGCGTGCACATTAGCTATAGCGATACGAAGGAACCATTCATGACCGGGCTGAAGCGAGTAAGCCGTCCTGGCCTTCGGGTCTACGTGCAGAAGCGAGAGATCCCCCGTGTGTACAACGGCCTGGGCATCGCCATCGTCTCCACCCCGAAGGGCATCATGACCGGTCAGCAGGCCTGGCGGCAGCAGGTGGGCGGCGAAGTCCTCTGCTACGTCTGGTAGGTGAGGGAAGCGATGTCACGCATAGGCAAGCAGCCGATCCCGATTCCTTCCTCGGTGCAGGTGCAGATCGAGGGGTCTCATGTCACCGTGCGCGGGCCGAAGGGAGAGCTGCAGCGAGCGTGCCACCCCGAGATGGGGCTGCGGCTGGATGACGGGCAGCTCATCGTCACCCGTCCCAGCGACCAGGCGCGCCATCGCGCCTTGCACGGCCTCACCCGAGCGCTGATCGCCAACATGGTGATCGGCGTGGACGAGGGGTTCAGCAAGACGCTGGAGCTGCACGGCGTGGGCTATCGGGCCCATCAGACCGGGCGCAATCTCCAGCTTGCCGTTGGCTTCTCGCACACCGTAGACGTCGAGGCGCCGGAGGGGATCACGCTCGAAGTCGAGGGCACCGGTCGCATCCACATTCGGGGCGTCGATAAAGAGCTGGTGGGGCAAGTGGCAGCGTCGATCCGTCACATTCGCCCCCCCGAGCCATACAAAGGGAAGGGAATCCGCTACGAAGGTGAGCACGTGCGCCGCAAGGCGGGGAAGGCGGGCAAGACGCTGCATTAGCAGCGCACGGCCATGAAGCGAACGAAGACTCCCTACGCCGCTCGCCTGCGCCGCCATCTGCGCGTGCGGAAGAAGGTGCGTGGCACACCGCAACAGCCGCGCCTTGTGGTCTTCCGCAGCCTGGGCCACATCTATGCCCAGGTGATCGATGACGTCGCGGGCCACACGCTGGCGGCTGCCTCGGACCTGGAGAAGACGATTCGCAGCCAGGTGAACGGCAAGCCCAAGACAGCAGTCGCGAAGCTGGTGGGTGAACTCGTGGCCCAACGCGCCCGCGAACGTGGGGTGGGCCAGGTGGTCTTCGACCGGGGCGGCTACCGATTTCACGGCCGGGTGAAAGCCTTGGCTGACAGCGCTCGTGAGGCGGGCCTCACGTTTTAGGGAGCATCATGATTAGTACGGTTACGCCGAGTCCGCAGATGGAAGACCAAGAGCCGGAGCTTATCGAGAAGGTCGTCTTCATCAACCGCGTCTCGAAAGTGGTGAAGGGCGGCCGTCGCTTCAGCTTCAGCGCAGTGATGGTGGTTGGCGATGGCCAGGGACGGGTAGGCTTTGGCCTGGGTAAGGCTAACGCTGTGCCGGAGGCGATTCGCAAGGGCATCTCTATCGCCCGGCGTAACTTGATCGTCGTGCCGATGAAGGGCAGCACCATTCCCCACGAGGTGATAGCCCACTTCGGCGCGGCCAAGGTGATGATGAAGCCCGCCTCGGAAGGTACCGGCGTCATCGCCGGCGGCGGCGTCCGCGCTGTCCTGGAGGCGGCTGGCGTCCGCGATATACTCACCAAGTCACTGGGCAGCAACAACGCTATCAACGTGGTGAAAGCCACGGTGGACGGCCTGGCCAGCCTTCGCCAGCCGGAGGAAGTCGTGGCGCGGCGGAGGGCCTACGCTCAGAGGCAGCGAGAGATCGAGGCGAAGACCGGTGGCTAAGGTTCGTATCACCTGGCGACGCAGCGCCATCCGCCGCAGGCAAGACCAAAAAGATACCATACGCGCCTTGGGCCTGCGCAAGCTGGGCCAGACGGTGGAGCGTAGCGATTCTGCTTCGCTGCGTGGTATGCTTTTTAAGGTGGAGCATCTGATAGACGTTGAGGAGGCGGGGGAGTAGCCGTGGAACAACACGAGCTTCGGCCGCCTCGTGGGGCGAAGAGGCCCCGCAAGCGCATTGGGCGCGGCAACGCCAGCGGCCACGGTACCTACTCCGGCCGGGGGATCAAGGGTCAGCAGTCCCGGTCCGGCTCCGGGCCATCACATGCCTTCGAGGGCGGCCAGACGCCGCTTGTCCGGCGCCTTCCCCGCCGGCGCGGGTTTACCAACCCGTTTCGCGTCTCCTACACTCCAGTGAACCTGCACGACCTTGCCAAGTTCCCCGACGGCGGCGAAGTGACGCCGGAGTCGCTGCACGAGATGGGCGTGGTTCGCTCACTCCGCCGCCCGGTTAAGCTCCTGGGCGACGGCGAACTGAGCGTCGCATTGATGGTACGAACGCACCGCGTCTCGGACACCGCTCGCGCCAAGATCGAGGCGGCCGGCGGCACGGTAGAGGAGCTGACCCCGCGTCCGCCCCCTTCGGAGCGCGAGACTAAGGCGGAGCGCAGGGCTAAGGCGAGAGCATCGAAGGCAGAGGAGCCCACGGAGCCCGCCTCGAAAGACACGAGCCCGCAGGAGGAAGAGACGGAGGCGCCAGCGGCAGACGTAGACACGCCGAAAGCCGAGCCGAGCGCCGCGAAGCCGAAGAAGGCTACGGCGAAGGCTGAGGCGGGCGAGGAAAAGCCGAAGAAAACTACAGCGAAGGCCCGGAAAGCAAAGACAAGCGCCTCGAAGCCTAAGAAAAGCGCCGCGAAGGCGAAGAAGGGCGTGGCGGAGGCCGCTGGGACTGAGGAGAACGTGTCTCCCGACCCAGAGGCTGCTGCGGCTAAGGACTGAGCATGGCAGTAGGAGCAAGAACGGCAAGAGCGCAACCACCGGGCAGGCCCCGCCTGCTCCAGGCGCTGATCGATGCGTTCCAGCAGCCAGACATTCGCCAAAAGCTGCTCTACACCATCGGCCTGCTCGTCATCTTCCGATTCGTCGCCCACATTCCCATCCCTGGCGTCAACCCATTCTTTCTCGATCAGGCGTTCGATAATAACGCTATCCTCGGCTTTCTCAACCTCTTCAGCGGTGGGGCGCTGCGAAACCTGAGCGTCGCCGCGCTGGGCGTCTACCCGTACATCACTGCCTCCATCATCATGCAGCTGCTGGTGCCTATCGTGCCCAGCCTGCAGGCGATCTCCCGAGAGGGCGAACAGGGGCGAAACCGGATCCAGCTCTACACCCACTACCTGGCCGTGCCGATGGCGGTGGTGCAGGGCTATAGCCAGCTCATCATCCTGGAGCAGGCGCAAGCGGTCGGAGGCGTAGGGTTCACCGGTCCAGATGCGCTGCCCACGCTCTCGGCCGTCATATCGCTCACCGCGGGCACGATGTTCCTGGTCTGGCTGGGCGAACTGATCACGGAGAATGGCATCGGCAACGGCATCTCGCTCATCATCTTTGGCGGCATCGTCGCTGGCCTGCCAACGATGATACCGAGCATTGCGACCTCAAGCCTCGGCCTCTTCGGCATCGGCGCGATGATCGGGATCGGCCTGTTCATCCTGGCAGCCATTGTCTTCGTGCAGGAGGCGCAGCGGAGGATACCCGTTCAGTATGCCCGCAGTGTCTTTAAATCCGGTCGAATGTATCGCCAGTCAGGGCAGACCCATGTCCCTTTGCGTGTGAACTCGGCTGGCATGATCCCGCTTATCTTCGCCTTCTCGATCGTGATCTTCCCGGCGGCAATGGCGGACTTCATGCGTAACCAGACCGATGTGGTCTGGGTGCAGAACATCTCCAACTTCGTCGTCGATTGGTTCAGCCCGCAGGGGGTCGGCAACGTCGTATCGCCGGCCTTTATGGTGACGGTCTTTCTCCTGGTGATGGTCTTTACCTTCTTCTACACGCTGGTCGTCTTCCAGCAGCAGAACCTGGCGGAGAACCTCCAGAAGAACGGTGGCTTTATCCCCGGCATCCGGCCGGGCCGGCCCACAGCCGAGTACATCATGCGGGTGCTGGTACGGATCACCTGGGCAGGCGCGATCTTCCTTGGGCTGATCGCTGTCGTCCCCTACATGCTGCCATATGTCATCACCGGCTTGCGAAGTAACACGGCGCTTACCCTAGGGAGCACCAGCCTGCTGATCATCGTCGGCGTCGTGCTCGATACCATGCGCCAGCTCGAATCGCAGCTGATGATGCGCAACTACGAAGGCTTCATTCGCTAGGCAAGTGAGAACATCAAGGGAGCAGCCGTGTACCTAGTCCTGCTGGGGCCGCCGGGCACCGGCAAGGGCACCCAGGCGAAACGCATCGCCGAGCGGCTTGGCCTGCTCCACATCGCGACGGGCGACATGTTCCGGGAGGAGGTCCAGCAGAACAGCGAACTGGGCAGGCTCGCCAAGTCGTACATGGACAAGGGCGAACTGGTGCCGGACGAGGTCACCATCGCGATGCTGGAGGAGCGGATCGATCAGCCCGATGCCCGCGAGGGCGCGATCTTCGATGGCTACCCGCGCACGCTCGAGCAGGCGCGGGCGTTGGACGAGGCGCTTCGCCGCCGCGGCAAGGCTGTGGACATCGCTCTTCACGTCACCGCCTCCGACGACGTCATCGTGCGGCGGCTGAGCGGTCGCTGGCTGTGCGACGGCTGCGGCGAGATCTATCACGAGCAGCATCGCCCGCCCAAGCAAGAGGGCAGATGCGATGGCTGCGACGGCCAGCTCAAGCAGCGCGCGGACGACAAGCCGGAGGTGGTGCGGGAGCGGCTCCGGCGTCAGCGGCCGTCGGAGGAGCTGCTGGCGCACTACCGGGACCGCGACGACCTGGTGGATATCGACGGCGAAGGCGACATCGACGCCGTTACCCGAGACCTGCTCGCGGCCATCGAGAAGATCAAAGCGACAGTCCGCTAACCGAGCGAAAGAAGAGAGAAGCAAGCGAACAATGCCGGTCATCATCAAATCGGACGACGAAATCGCCGTCATGCGCCAGGCGGGACGCATCCTGGCCGAGGTGTTGGAGATCCTCGTCGCCGAGGTGAGGCCTGGGCTTATCGTCAGTAAACTTGATAGAATGGTGAAGGAAGAGTATGAACGACGGGGCGTGGTACCTACGTTTCTCGGGTACCTCGGCTATCCAGCTCATGTCTGCGTGTCCGTGAACGACGAGATCGTGCACGGCATCCCCAGCGGTCGTGTCCTCCAGGAAGGCGATCTGGTCAGCATCGATCTCGGCGTTACTTACGAAGGGTTCGTTGCGGACTCGGCGCTGACAGTTGCTGTCGGCCGGATCAGCCCGGCAG
>JACZTE010000028.1 GCA_022573935.1 Chloroflexota bacterium | reverse complement strand
CTTCCTCGCCCACGACCTAGCAGCCGAGCACACCGAGCGCATCGATCTGGGCACCGCCGTCGCCATCGCCTTCCCGCGCAGCCCCATGGCCACCGCCCAGATCGCCTGGGACCTCCAGCGGCTCTCGAACGGCCGCTTCGTCATCGGCTTAGGCACCCAGGTGAAGGGCCACATCGAGCGGCGCTACGGCATGACGTGGGCGGCGCCCGGCCCGCGGCTGAAAGAGTACGTGCTGATGATGCGCGCGATCTGGGACTCGTGGCAGAACGGCACGAAGCCCTCCTTCCAGGGCGAGCACTACCGCTACACCTTAATGACGCCCTTCTTCAATCCGGGCGCGATCGAGCATCCCAACATCCCGATCCACATCTCCGCCATCAACCCCTACAACTGCCGGCTGGTGGGCGAAGTGTGTGATGGCATCAAGCTCCACGGCTTCAACACCCCCAAGTACCTGCGAGAGGTGATCCTCCCGAACATCGAGAAAGGGGCGAAGAAGGCGGGCCGCGATCTGAAGGAGATCGAGATCTGCGGCGTGGGTTTCGTCATCACCGGCAAGACTGAAGAGGAGGTGGAGAAGGCGAAGGAGCCCACCCGCCAACAGATCGCGTTCTACGCCTCCACCCGCACCTACCGGCCCGTGCTGGACATCGAGGGCTGGGGCGAGCTCTGCCCGGAGCTCTTCGCCCTTTCGCTCGAAGGCAAGTGGCAGGAGATGGCCACCAAGATCACCGATGACATGCTGGAGCAGTTCGCCGTCATCGGCACCTACGACGAGATCGTGCCCATGATCAAGGAGCGGTCCGCCGGGTTGATCGACCGGACGACCTTCGCCATCCCCGTCCGCTCGCCGGAGGACGAAGAGCGGCTGCGCTCGATGATCAAGGAGCTCCAGGCAGAGTAGGCTGGTTGCTGGTCGCTGGTCAGTCGGAGGTGTTAACCCTCACCCCCGTCCCCTCTCCCGCGAGCGGGCGAGGGGTGACCGGAGGTCGGGACGAGAGCCGGAAAGCTTCCTCGTATCCTCTCCAATGCTCCATCAATATCACCCTCCACTTGTTCACTCCGAATACGTAGTACCTGTAGCCCGATAGCTTCGAGCAGCTCCTGTCGCTCGCGATCCGCCGTCTGCTGGGCCCGATGAATAGGACCGTCGACTTCCACTACAAGCCGTTCCTGGGCACAGTAGAAGTCCACAACGAAGGGCCCGATACGGTGCTGTCGGCGGAATTTGCGCCCTGCCAGCCTGCGATCCCTGAGTGCTCGCCACAGCAAAGCTTCACTTCGCGTCGGCTCCTTGCGGAAGACGCGGGCACTCTCTAGCATGCGGCGGCGAAGATCGGGTGGGATGCGTAAACGATCTCGATTCTCGCGAGCCCCGTCCCCTCTCCCGCTCGCGGGAGAGGGGTGACCGGAGGTCGGGGGTGAGGGCCAGAAACAGCCGGCAGCAGAGCGAACCCGCCTCCGCCGCCTCTCGAAACGAGGCCGCGGGCAGCCAGTCGATAGCGACGTATCGCGTGCCGCCGCTCGCCGATCGAGGCGGCAGGCTCGGCGCACCGGCCATCGACGCCTCGTACACCATCATGCGCAGCGTATAGCCTTCGCGGCGCTGCTCGCCTTCCGCGGTCGAGCGCAGGGGCGTAAGCTCGACGCCGAGCTTCTCGCGGCCCAGCCGTCGCACGCCATCCTCCGGCGATTCGCCGTCGCGGAGCGTTACCGCAGGCAGGCCCCAGACGCCCGGCAGCTCTTCGCCCGGATCGTCCGGCCGCAGCACGGCGAGGACGAGGCCGTCGTCTCGGCGAACAGCGGCAGCGACGGCGCGGCGGACTTCTCGATCTTTGGGTTCAGCCATAATGAGCGAGGATGCATGGACGGTTCGGATGAGCTTATACTACCATCAGCCATGCTTCGCGTGCTCTTCCTTCGCGGGTTCACCGCACAGGCCCAAGACTACAAGGCGAGCGACGCCATTGGCTACGGGATCACGGCGGCGAACGCCATCGCCGAGACGCTGCCGCAGTTCGGCATCGAAGCGCACGTCGTCGACCCCGAGCTGCCCGAGACGTTCCCGGACATGGAGCGAACGCGGCTGGCCTGGCTCCTCGAGACGCAGAAGGAGCTGCTCCGGCTCGACCTGAGCGAATTCGACCTCGTCTTCATCTTCCACGCATTCCAGCAGTTTCCCTGCGAGGTGCGGCGGCTCCTGCAAGACCTTCGAGTGGCGCTGCCCCTGGTCGGGTATACGCACGGGAGCCACTGGGACCCGACGGACGTCTATCGCCAGATCCACTATCCCGGCATGGACGTGCTCGATCTCGCCAACTTCCTCTGCCTCGACCGGATACTCGTCGTGTCCGACTACATGCGCGACACGCTCGTGGAGAACATCGGGCGCTGGCAGCCGGAGGCGGCGGCCAAGGTCAGCTCACGGATCGCGGTGGTCGGCCTCCCGATCAACACCGAGCTGATCGACCGCTACAAGACGGAGCCCCGGTTCGACCAGCGCACGATCGTCTTCAACCACAGCCTTATCCCGAGCAAGCAGCCCGAGGAGTTCCTTACTGTCGCGGAAGAGGTGCTGGGCAGGCACGATGACGTGCGCGTGGTGATCACGCGATCGGCCGTCGACGCTGCCATGCGCGATCGGCTGCACACGCTGCAACGGCGCTTCCCCGAGCAGATCGAGATCGGCGGGACGTACCCCCTGCCCGAGTACTACGAGCTGCTCTGGCAGTCGCACATCCAGGTCTCGACGGCCTCCCACGAGAGCCTGGGCATCTCCACGCTCGAAGCGATGTACACGGGCAGCGCCTGTCTGCTGCCCAACCGCTGCTCCTACCCCGAGATCACGGGCGGGCTGGAGGCGGCGCTCTACGCATCGCGGGACGAGCTGTTGGAGAAGCTGGAACGCTACCTGGAGGACGAGCCAGCGCGGGCATCGCTCGCCGCCGAACTCCAGCAGCGCAGCCTGCGCTACTCCCCAGAGCGCGTCGTGAAAGCGATCGCTGATGTGATGTTCGACGTGGTCGCTACCCGACCAGGAGGCGGGCCGTAGCGCATCTAGATTCGGCGAACCAACTCGGCAAGCTTCTCTGCCGTTGCCCGGATATCGTACTTCTTCGCGTTCTCTCGGCAACGATGAGCTATCTCCGCTCGCCACTGGGCGTCCTGAATCAATTCGTCCACCGCCAATTCGATCTGAGAATGGTCGACCAGGACGGCCCCGCTATGAATCTCGGGATAAGCTACGGTGTTGGGGACGACGCAGGCGGCACCAGCGTAGGCCTTTTCCAGCATGGCAATGCCGAAAGTCTCGTGGTATGCACAAGAGAAGGCGATGTCTATGCCAGACAGGAAGCGCCAGTAATCGAGCTGGCTGCCAAAGCGGGATAAGAACTGTACATTGCCCAGCCGATCGAGCCTTCGCCTGGCGTCTCCGTAGTAGTCCTTGAGGGTCTGAGGGGTCCCGAGTAGCTCGTTCCAGTCCTCCCGACGGCCAAGGAGGAATCTCACGTCCTTATGCTTAGCTGCCAGGCTCTCGATGACATCCAGCGCTCCTTCGAAGTTCTTGTCGGTGCTCCAGCGGTGATGCCACAAGACCGTCAGCTCAGATCGCGGGGCTTGATTGTCGCATCGGCAGCGGTCGATACTGTCAAGGTCGATGCCTAGGAAGCAGACATCGAACTGATAGCCATCGATACGCTCCTCCAGTAGACGTTTGGTAAAGAGGCTCAGCGTAAGGTGTCTCTGGAAATAAGGCATCAGAACAGCGACGGACTCTAGGAAACGATCCATATGCTCGTTCTTGTCCCGGTCCCAGCCCGTAAGGTAGTCCGGATAGAGGGCCCAGAGGACGGTTGGGGTGCGGAGGAGGTCTTCCCTTTGGAGCACCAGTGCGTCCACACCCTGGTAAGGGTCGTATAACAACGGGGCGTATACCACCACGTCGATGGAAGACTCCTCTAGCTGGTGGCGAAAAGGGGGATCCAACCAATTGCCGCTAACTTCAAAGCCCTTCTGGCCTAAGATCTTGATTGCCGCTATGGGCAAGGTAGCGCACTCAATGTTAGCCAGGTAGAGTCTCATACCACCTCCTTGCGGATTGGTCGTAACACAGGCGAAATTTCGCCACATATCGAGAGCCCAGCGTCTATGTGCTCGGGCGTTGCCACGCCTCCGCAGCTGGAACTCTTGCTACCTAGGTTCTTGGACTGGATCGTGAACGAGTCTAACAGAAATTGCAGCTACGAGCAGCCACAAACGCCTGCCGCCGAGCGCCTAGCCCTCCGGCCACGAGAACTCCAGCGTCTCCACGTCCGCGAGCGCCAGCTCCACCAGCGCGGCCACGTCCAGCGCGCTCTCCGCCGCCTCCGCCTGCGCGATGGTGCTGTTCGTCGCCGGGTTGCGCGGCGTGAAGAGAGTGCAGCAGTCTTGATCGGGCTCGATCGAGGTCTCGTACGTCCCCAGCTCGCGCGCCTCGCGGATGATCGCCTCCTTGTCGAGGCCGACCAGCGGCCGCAGCACGGGGAGCGTCGTCGCGTGGTCGATCGTCGCCAGGTTGGAGAGCGTCTGCGACGACACCTGCCCCAGGCTTTCGCCGGTGACGAGCGCCTCCGCCCGCTCCCGCTCCGCGATCGCCTGGGCGATAGCTTGCGCTGAGAGCCTGCGTTCGCTTGCGGTCGCCATGCTCTTCACCTCTCCACAGACACGATCGGTTGGAGCCCCATTCAGCCATGGGTCTCAGCGGGGGCCACAGTTTTCCATTGTGTGCACGGTAGTGGTACACTCCCGCACGACAGCACGGATGGAGGGGTATAGCCGATGAGAGAGCCATTACCGTCCCAGAGGCCGCTCGCCTATCTAGCCTATCAAGGAGCCACCTTCGGAACCTCGTGCGGACGGGGGTCATCTGGGGCGGAAAGATCGGCCCTCGCACCGAAGCCACTTGTCTCGGTGACGGTGCCGACCCTCAATTCAGAGAGCGTCATCGCGGGCTGCTTGGCGTCGGTGAAGGAGCAAAGCTATCCCAATATAGAGACCATCATCGTCGATAGCCTTTCCACCGACCGTACGCGAGAGATCGCTGCGAGCAACGGCGTGAAAGTAATTACCTACGAAGGGAGGCTACTGGGAGCACGATACCAAGGGGTTCTCCAATCGAAAGGTCAATACGTCCTGTTGCTGGATTCAGACCAAATCCTGGAAGCGACAGCGATCGAGCGTGCAATCCCCTTGATGGCTGAGTACGACC
This sequence comes from Chloroflexota bacterium, assembly GCA_022573935.1. Next base: position 3,097 of record JACZTE010000028.1, on the reverse strand, counting down.
TGCTGGTATTGGAAGAGCTGTCCTGCGAGCCAGAGTCGTGGCTCCAGAAGCTCTTCTCTGCCGATAAGCAGTTGGTCCATAGGAACGTAGACGACAGGGCCTTGGACCCCCTAGCGGCGACTCTCTTGCCAAGATTGTTCAGGCGGGACATTCTGCTGAGGGGGCTCGAGAATATACCGCGCGAACTTATCCCGCTAGTGGTGTATCCCGATCACGATATCATCTACTTCGAAACGCGAAGGATTACCTCTCGGGTGGGTATCCTACCCACAGCCGTTTACCACCTTGAGCCCGCTAGCGTGGCCGCCGCCTGGAAAAAGCACTTCAGATATGGCAGGAGCCTTAGAGAGTTAGATGAAAGCAGGCGCTATAAGGAATTGGCACAAAGGAACTGGGGCTTCAGGAAGAGTGGCTTTAGGCCTGGAAATCTGAGGCTGGGTCTACAGTCTCTTTTCCTATTGACGTTAGTCGGGATAGCCCGAACGGCAGGATACTGGCTGGGTGGAAGGCTGGCCCCACTCCCTGGCTCTCCACAGAAGCCAGTGAGTTGAGGGACGCGCGCCTTGCACGACAGGTCCCTGTCGCTGATCTTCCGCCGACCAGCTCTGAGCTGTCTCTGCGCTTAGAGGGGGCATACATACTGAGACATGCGCCTTCGCGAGGAGCGGGCCCCACTCGCGGCTCCCGCGACTTGAAGATGTCCCTAAGACAGCCTTCATCGGCGGCCCTCGTGGCGCAGTCCTGGCCTAGGGCCATCGTCCTTCACCTTCCGCGGCAGTCTGCTTCGCCTCGCCGAAGCAAAGAGTCTGCGCTACACCGCCAGCTTCACGCGATAGATGGACCTGTGGTTCCCTGACGCAAGTCGATGGTGTGCCACCAGAACGGAACCCGAGCGACCGCCCTCAGCTTCCTCCGCCGAAGATCTATAGCCATTGCCATCAAGGAACACCTCCATATCGAGATAGCTTTCTGCCTCGCGGCCCAGCCGTCGCACGCCGTCCTCCGGCGATTCGCCATCGCGGAGCGTGACCGCAGGCAGGCCCCAGACGCCCGGCAGCTCTTCGCCCGGCTCGTCAGGCCGCAGCACAGCGAGGATGAGGCCGTCGTCTCGGCGAACGGCGGCAGCGACAGCGCGACGAACCTCCGCCGGCGTGCCTTCAGCCGTCACAGCGCCACCACATCTCGACCTTGCACCGCGTTCCAGGCGAGAACATACGTTGCCGCATTCCAGACCTGTCTTGCTGCTCCCAGCGGCTCACCGGTATCCCCCGCCAGCCATTCTCGGAACTCCCAGTCACCGTCCCGGCCTAAGCGGTTCGCCTCAGCCAGCCGCTCCAGCGTCCTCGCGGCTTCCGCTTGCCGCCCCGCCTGCTGCAACGCCGCGACGTAGAAGCCACCGATGAACGGCCACACGGCCCCGTTGTGGTAGCGGTTGGGGGTCGCCTGCCACCGCTCCGGCTGATGTCGCTCCGCCTCGGCCTTCAGCATGCCCCAGCGGTCATGCTCCGGCGTAATGGGCTCCGGGAAGCTCTTCGCCGGATAGGGGTCGGTCACCGCGGCGCCCTCAAGGTAATCGAGCACGCGGCCGGCCCGCTCCTCGCCGGCGATGCGAAACAGCACGGCGAGGGTATTGCCCAGAACGTCACACACGTCGGCGAAGCTTCCTATCGTCACATGGGAGAGGTAGTAGCCTCGGTCCGGGCGGGCCGCCTCCCGGAAGGCGCTGAGCGAGGCGTGGTGGAGAGAAGCTAGATCCCGTCCGCCGTGCTCCGGCCCCATCAGCAAGGCCGTGTAGGCCTCCTCTTGTTGCGGCCAGAAGAGGGTGTTGATGCGCGAGGGGATGTCGCTCGAAACGTCGACGCGCTCACCCAACTGGGAAGCCATCGCCTCCAGGGCCCGGGCCGCGGCGGCGTAGAGCACGTTGACGTAGAGCACCTTGCCGCTGCGGCTCAACGTCGAGTCGATCCAGTCACCGGCTTCAGGCGAGTCCACCAGGCCGAAGCCCGTGGCGTCCTGATGCCGCAGCCAGCCGAACGCCTCTCGAGCGTGGGGCCACAACTTGCGAAGCGTATCGGTATCGCCCGTGGCGCGGACGTACCGTCCGAGGGCAACGACAAACCAGCAGGAAGCGTCGGTGCAGCCGGCCTCGCCCCAGTCCCAGTAGCCCCGCTCCGGCCAGACCGCGTTCGGGATCTGGCCCAACTGCGACTGGTGCGTCGCCAGCGTCTCCAGTGTGCGCCGCGATGCGTCGAGGAGCTCCGGCTGCCCCGATGCGCAGGCGCCCAGCACGGTGATGCACGCGTCCCGGGCCCAGACGAACCGATACCCTGCGAAATCCAGCGAGGCGACGAAGCCGCTGGGAGTGATCGCCCGCCGGAGCAGATCCAGCGAACGCTCCTGGCACAGGGCGATCAGGCTTGAGCTTGCTCCGGCCACGAGAACTCCAGCGTCTCCACGTCCGCGAGCGCCAGCTTCACCAGCGCGGCCACGTCCAGCGCGCTCTCCGCCGCCTCCGCCTGCGCGATGGTGCTGTGCGTCGCCGGGTTGCGCGGCGTGAAGAGGGTGCAACAGTCTTGATCGGGCTCGATCGAGGTCTCGTACGTCCCCAGCTCGCGCGCCTCGCGGATGATCGCCTCCTTGTCGAGGCCGACCAGCGGCCGCAGCACGGGGAGCGTCGTCGCGTTGTCGATCGTCGCCAGGTTGGAGAGCGTCTGCGACGACACCTGGCCCAGGCTTTCGCCCGTGACCAGCGCCTCCGCGCGCTCCCGCTCCGCGATCGCCTGGCCGATGCGCAGCATGAAGCGCCGGTAGAGCACCACCCGCAGCGGCGCCGGACAGGACGCGACGATCTGGTGCTGCACTTCGCCGAAGGAGACGACGTGCAGCCGGCTCTTGTGCTGCCAGCGGGTGAGCTCTCGCACCAGGACGATCGCCTTGTCGCGGGAGGAGGCGTCGAGGTAGGGGAACGACTGGAAGTGGACGAAGGCCACCTCGCAGCCGCGGCTCATCGTCCGCCACGCCGCGACCGGCGAGTCGATGCCGCCCGAGAGGAGCGCCACGACGCGGCCGCTCACCCCCACCGGCAGCCCTGCCGCCC
>JACZTE010000027.1 GCA_022573935.1 Chloroflexota bacterium | reverse complement strand
GAGTGGGCTTGCGGGCTGATCGCGTCGGCGATCTTGGTCTTGACGATCGTGGTGGCGGGGGGTGGAGGTCCAGACGATGGGACCGAAGCGGTGCCCGACCTGCAAAGAGCGCATCCATAAGGACGCGAGGAAGTGCCCGCATTGCCAGAGCGAGCAGCCATTGAGCGCGCCGCAGATCACGGGCGCGGTGATCGGTCTGATTGTGTTGGTTGGTCTCGGCATCCTAGGTTTCAATTCATGCGGCGATTCTGCTCCCACTCGGCCAGATCAAATGCCGCGTGATTGGGAGCGCGCCCAGAAACGCACCAACACCGGCCATCCGTCACTGGCCTTGTCGATGGCTCAGGAGTTCGTGAAAGAGCGCTTGATCGCGCCCGGCTCGGCCGAGTGGCCTTCAATGTGGGACCGTGATGAGCACGTCACCACGCTAGGCAGCAAGCGCTACCGCATCGAAAGCTGGGTCGATTCGCACAATGGGTTTGGTGCGCTAGTCAGGACGAACTACACGGCCGTCGTGGTGGACGCAGGCCGCGACCAGTGGACGCTCGAATCCCTCGACCTGGACGAATGAGCGGCGGGGGATCCGTGCCGTCAACTTCGAGCCGGCTTGTCCGCTGGCCGGCCGATCTCCGTCCGGCGCCGCCTCATACGATCCACCTCCGCGGCCGTGAAGGCCAGCGTGGCCGCGACGAGGACGCCCAGGGCCAGCAAGCCGAGGGCCGGAAAGAAGTATCCCTTCATCGTAGTCCTCCAAAATTCAGACTCTCGTCCCAGGTCATCGTTACTCGAAGATCGCACTGACGACCTCTTCGATGCTCCGTTGCACGTCCGCGTCGTCTGTGAGCGCCCAGACGACGGCTACCTGGCAGGCCCGCCGCGGCGCAATCCCCTGCGTGATCAGCCGGCCGGTGTAGATGAGCAGCCGGGCGCTCACCCCTTCGCTCAGGCCGTGCTCCCGAAGGTGGCGCACCTTCTCGCCCAGCTTCGCCAGCTCCTCCGCGATCGACCGGTCTACGCCGCTTTCGTGCTCGATGATGCGCGCCTCGACCTCTCGTGGCGGGTGGCCGAACTCGATCGCGATGAAGCGTTGGCGGGTGCTGTGCTTCAGATCTTTCAGCGCGCTCTGGTAGCCCGGGTTGTACGAGATGACCAGCAGAAAATCGTCCGAGGCTTCCAGCACCTGCCCCCGCTTCTCGATAGGCAGGATGCGGCGGTGGTCGGTGAGGGGATGGATGAGCACCGTGGTGTCCTTGCGCGCCTCTACTATCTCGTCCAGATAGCAGATGGCGCCCACCTTCACCGCGCGCGTGAGCGGGCCGTCGATCCAGCGAGTCGACTCGCCCTCCAGCAGGTAGCGGCCGACCAGGTCAGAGGCGGTCAGGTCCTCGTGGCAGGCGACGGTGATCAGGGGCAACGCCTGCGTCGCCTCGCCGCCGTCGCTCGATGGAGACTTGCCTTTGCCGGAGTCCTTAACGATCGTAACCGGCCGTCCCAGCTTCCAGGCCATGAACTCGACGAAGCGGGTCTTGCCACTTCCTGTGGGCCCCTTGAGGAGGACGGGTATCTGCTGCTGGAAGGCGGCGGTGAAGAGCTCTACCTCATCGTCGATGGGCAGATAGAAGGGCTCCCGCGCCGGGTGATACTCCTCGATGGCGTACTGGCGGAAGTTGCCGTCCGCTACCTGCTCCTCCACCGTCATCGCGCTCGCCCGCCTGCGTGCTCAAGCTTCGACCACGCCTCGTCCACAGCGCCCCGCAGCTCCTCCAGCGAACCGTCGTTTTCGATCACCACGTCGGCGTACGGGCGTCGCTTTTCGTTGGGCAGCTGCGCGCGCAGGCGCGACTCCGCCTCCTCCATCGTCAGACCGTTTCGCTCTGCCAGCCGCTGGCGGGCCGTCGCCGGCGAGGTCGACGCCAACCACACCTCGTCGACCAGCGGCAGCCAATCGGCCTCGATCAGGAGCGCCGCCTCCAGCACTGCCACGGCAGTGCCCTGGGCGCGCAGGTCGTCTAGTCGTGTTTCCATCATGCTACGCATGGCGGGCCAGACGATCTCCTCCAGCCGCCGCCGCGACGCCGGGTCGGCGAACACCTTCGCCCCGAGCGCCCGGCGGTCGATCTCCTCGTCCGCGCCGACGACGTCCGAGCCGAAGGCGGCGACCACCGCGTCGTACGTCTCCGTGCCGCGACGGTACGTCTCGTGGCCCAGCGTATCGGCGTCGATCACCGTGGCGCCGTGCTCCGCGAGCTGCTGCGCGACGAGAGACTTACCGCTAGCGATGCCTCCGGTGAGGCCGATAACACGCATGGTCTCCTCCACAAACACGCCGGCCGTGCCCCGTTCCCGCCAGGGGCGATGCCGGCGACCCGACTATTGTACTAGTCGCCAGGATCGCCGCACAAGGAAGTCGCGGGGCATCTGAGGCGTCGTACGACGCTACGCTGCGTGCCGTGCATGCGCTCAGGCGACTGCAGAGACAGACAGATACGTTCGACGAAGGGGGTTGACACGCTACCTGGCCTGTGCAATACTAAGTAATCGGTATCCGGTAATGCAGTTCCGGCATTCGAGTACGCTAAATCAGCCTCCAGAACGGTTCAGCCCGCCGGCGGGCGAGCGCCGGCGGGCTGACGGTAGGAGGGCACCAGGGTAGGCTAGGCAGACCCGCCTGGTGCGCTGACATAGGGTGGGGGTGCTCCGATACAGCGGAGCACCCCCGGGAGAACGGCGCGGGTCTGCCATGTTTTCGCTCCCCGCAGACCGAAAACACCGGCACCCAACGCCGGGACTCCTGTACGGAAACCCACCACCCCACCACCTGGGTTCGTTGGACTCTTCTGACGCAACAACGCGGCAGGCGCGTGTCTGCGCTCGCCGCGATCACAAGAATGTGTCTCGTTCGATTGTGCCCTAGATACGATTTTGGCTTCCAGCCGGTCGTCCATGACCCTACTCCCCTAGATGGTCTTGACAGTTCACCAAATACTGAATAAGATTACATGACTGACGAAGAACGAGTGTTACTACAGGTAAGTCGTATCATCTATTTTCCTACGTGAATGCCATCACATGTATCATTCAACGTGAAACCTGTCACATGAAGCATTGATTATGAGTAGCATTGCCTGTATTATAATGCATGAATCGTAGATGTCAACCCCCTGCGGGAAATATTTTATAAGAGGTGGGTGCTGGGGGCGAAACGACACCGCAGGAGCGGCGAGGAGATTGCCATGACTAAGTGGGGGTTTCTCACTAACCACGCACACGTTCTGATCCAGATCGCTCACGATCCTCGCTCGACAGTGCGTGAGATCGCCATTGCGACCGGTATCACCGAGCGGGCGGTCCACTCGGTGCTCAAAGACCTACGCCAGGCAGGCGTCATCGACACACAGCGCGACGGCCGGCGAAACGTCTATCGCCTGGACCCGATAGCTCTCATGAAGCATCGGCCGTGGGGGGCCTCCGACATGGAGATCCCTCCTACGCTGATCGCTGCCACCCTCCGCGGGCTCTCTCAATTCGCGGTGGCGGAAGGATCGGCCCATGACGAGCCCAGCCGCAAGTCTGCGTAGGCGCTATGCGACGCTGGGGTTTCCTCACTACGCACGCCCTCATCCTCATCTACCTGACGCAGCATCCCCGCTCAACGGTGCGCGAGATCGCCACTGCCGTCGGCGTCACGGAGCGGGCGGCCCACACCATCCTCCAGGACCTACGCGACAGCAACATCGTCGATCGGGAGCGCGAGGGGAGACGCAACAGCCACACCGTGAACTTCGAACAGCTACTAGCCTTTCGGCGCGAGGGGACGGCGCCCAACCTGGTGCCAAACCCCTTCGTCTCCTTCTTAGTCGACGCCCTGCTAGAGCTCAGGCCGGCGACATAACGCAGCGACAATGAAGGGATAAGCTATGGCTAAATGGGGATTTTTGACCAACTTCGCGCTCGTGCTAATGCACATGACCACCCATCAGAACTCGACACTGCGGGAGATCTCGCTGGCGGTAGGGATCACAGAGCGGGCTACGATCTCCATCCTGCAGAAGTTCGAGGAGGAAGGGATCGTCTCGCGCTGGAAAGAGGGACGGCGGAATCGCTACCGGATCAACCCGCGAGCTGTGCTGCGGCATCTGAAGGACCAGACACAGTCCCCCTACACCATCGAGCAGATCGCTAGCCAGACGGCGGAACTCGTACGCCAGCTACAGTATCAGGAAGTCGAAAGCTCAATAGAAAAAAACGCCTAACCCCTACGGTTCTCCCCTATACGAACCGACAATACCTGGGTAGACACTATGTTGAGTATGCTCACACGCGAGAGTATGCATGTCCAGCTCGGCGTTCGAAGCGGACGCGGCCAGCGTGTTCTGCGCCAGCTAGGCGACGCTGTCCGCACCACGCTCGGACCCGCCCAGGCGTTCACGCAGCGTCAGGACGTCGTTCGGCGCGCCCTCGTGTCGGCGGTGATCATCGCCGCGCTACCCATCCAGCAGATGCGCATACCCGGCTGGCCCGCCGTCGTGATAGCCTGCGCCATCGTGATCGGCTACGATGTCCTGCTTGCCTACCTCGTCTTCGTGAAAAAGCAGTACTTTGCAGCGCAAGTCTTGGGCCTTGTACTGGACGCCCTCATCCTGATGGGAGCCTCGCTCTACGTCTTCCGCGAGATGGGCGCGGTCGGCTCCGCCTCAGACATCTGGCTGGTCTTCCTGATCTACATCGTCATCGGCGGCTTTACCTTGGCGCCTATCGGCTCGCTGCTCTACACCGCGCTCTGGACCGGCTGGTTCGCCCTGGGCACCCTCCTCTATTTCCCGAGCACAAGCCAATTCTACGATCAGCTCCCAATCCGACTCATCTTTTTCGTCTTGATCGGTTTCGTCGCTCTGGCCATGGCGCGAGAGCTCCAGAAGCGGCGGGTGCGGCTAGAGCAGCAGAACCGTCAGACGATGGAGATGCTGGCGACGCTGGTGGAAGCTCGTGATACCGACGCCGGCGCCCACCTCCACCGCATTCAGCACTTCTCGCGGGCGCTGGCCTTGCATCTGGGGCTCACTAGACGCGAAGCGCAAGAGCTGGCCAACGCCTCGATGATGCACGATGTTGGCAAGGCCAACGTGCCGGACGTCGTCCTCAAGAAGACCGGTCCACTCAGCCCGGAGGATTGGCGCATCATGAAGCGCCATACCATCTGGGGCGAAAGCCTCCTGTCGGAGAACCAGGACTTCGAGATGGCCCGCCTGGTGGCGCGCTGGCACCACGAGCACTGGGACGGCAGCGGCTATCCGGACGGTCTGGAAGGAGCGCAGATCCCCCTCGCGGCCCGCATCGTCGCCGTCGCGGACGTCTTCGACGCGCTCATCAGCGAACGGCCGTACAAGAAAGCCTGGCCGCCCGAGACCGCCCTGCAGGAGATCAAGCAGATAGCGGGGTCACACCTCGATCCACAGCTCGTCGAGGCGTTCTTCGAGCTCTGGGAGCAGGGCACCATAACAGAGATCATCGAGCAGATAACCACCGCCGGCGCGAACCACGACCCGCCGATAGCCCAGGCTGCCTGACCAACCGCAGGCCAGCTTGCCCCTCCTATCACCACTCCCGCTAATGCCATTTCCACGAGGCTGGCACTCCTCGTCACTTCCAATCTTCTGCAATTAATTACCAATACTTGATTTAAAGGGTATATTTATTGACTAAGCCTGCCAGCTTGGGTATCCTAGAGTCACAATGGAGAGTACAAGAGAACAGGTGCTACACCTCTTGCAGGTGCGCGGAGACGCCACCGTGGCTGGCCTGGCCGAGACGCTGGGCGTCGGCCAAGCCTCGCTCCGTCGACACTTAGACCACCTGCGAGTGGATGGACTGGTCGATGTACGGCTGGAACACCACGGCGTCGGACGGCCTTCGTTCGTCTTCTACTCGACCGAGGAAGGGGCGGAGCGGACGCCGGCCAGCTACTCGCGGCTGCTCTCCCGGCTCTACGCCGGCCTGCGCTCGCTCGACCAGGCCCAGGTGCGCGGCCGCGACGGCGCGGAGGTCCTGCGCACAGCGTTCGGAGCGGTGGCCGAGCAGGTCGCCCAAGAGCACCAAGCGGAAGTAGCGGCCGACTCCCTGGAGGACCGGGTAGCGCAGACCAGCCACGCCCTCCAGAGCGAGGGTATCGTGGATGGCTGGACAGAGCGCGAGGACGGCTACCATCTGACCAACTCGGCTTGCCCCTACCGGCAGGCCGCCATAGCCAGCCCCGGCCCGTGCGAGCTAGACCGGCGCACCATCGAGCTGCTGCTGGCGGCGCCGGTGCGCCAGATTGGCCGCATCGTCGATGGCCAGGCTACCTGCGAGTACATCGTCGCCCCCGAGCGGCAGAAGCAAACGAGATAGGAGCAACGATGACAGGAAAAGACGGAGTGCAGGAAGCAAACACCTTCATCATCGAGGGCCTGCACGTCAGTGTAGAAGACAAGGAGATCCTCAAGGGGGTCGACCTCGCCGTTAAGCGGGGCGAGGTGCATGCCTTGATGGGGCCGAACGGCTCCGGCAAGAGCACCCTGGCCAACGCCATCATGGGCCATCCGCGATACAAGGTCACTAAGGGCCGCATCCTCTTCAAAGGCGAGGACATCCTGGGCCTGACGCCGGACCAGCGGGCGCGCAAAGGCCTCTTCCTCGCATTCCAGTACCCCCTGGGCATTCCAGGGGTGGTGATGGGCAACTTCTTGCGCGCGGCCCTCAAGGCTCGGCGCGGCGAAGACGTGCCCATTCGAGACTTCCGCAAGGTGCTGGACGAAACGCTGGATCTGCTCAAGATCGACCCCTCCTTCGTCCGGCGTTACGTCAACGACGGGTTCTCCGGCGGCGAGAAGAAGAAGGCAGAGGTGCTGCAGCTAGCGCTGCTCAAGCCAGAGATGGCCATCCTAGACGAAACAGACTCGGGCCTCGACATCGACGCCCTCAAGGTCGTGGCGGAAGGGATCGAGGCGCTTCGCGGACCGGAGCGTGGGATGCTGCTCATCACTCACTACCAGCGCATCCTCAACTATGTGCGGCCCAACGTCGTCCACGTGCTGTACGACGGCCGCATCGTGAAGACAGGCGGGCCGGAGCTGGCCCAGGAGCTGGAGAAGCAAGGCTACGAGTGGATCATCAAGGAGTTTGCGCCCGCGGCGGCTGGTGCAGGGAAGGGAGCCACGTAATGGTGACGAAAGCGAAGGATCTCGCCGGCAAGACCGAGTACAAGTACGGCTGGAACGACCCCGAGTTCAAGGCGCTCAACACACCCAAGAAGGGGCTGAGCAAAGCCGTCGTCGAGCAGATCTCCGAGATAAAGAGCGAGCCCACCTGGCTGCGCGACTTCCGGCTGAAGGCCTACGGCCACTGGCTGGAGCGGCCGATGCCGACTGGATTCTGGGGCGGCAACATCCAGAACTACGATCTGGACTTCAACGACATCTACTACTACGTGAAGCCGATCCAGGAGCCGGGCAAGAGCTGGGACGACATACCGGAGGAGATCAAGCGCACCTTCGACAAGCTGGGCATCCCGCAGGCGGAGCGCAAGTTCCTCTCCGGCGTGGAGGCCCAGTACGACTCGGAGGTCGTCTACCACAACGTCCGCGAGGACCTGACGAAGCTCGGCGTCATCTTCTGCGACACCGACACCGCCGTCCGCGAGCACGAGGAGCTGCTGCGCCAGTACTTCGGCAAGATCATCCCGCCCAACGACAACAAGTTCGCGGCGCTGAACAGCGCGGTGTGGTCAGGCGGCAGCTTCATCTACGTGCCCGCAGGCGTCAAGGTGCCCATGCCCCTCCAGGCCTACTTCCGCATCAACACCGAGAACATGGGCCAGTTCGAGCGCACGCTGATCATCCTCGAGGAGGGCTCAGAGCTCCACTACGTAGAGGGCTGCACCGCCCCGACCTACTCGAGCGACTCGCTGCACAGCGCGGTGGTGGAGATCATCGTTAAGAAGGGTGCGCGGATGCGCTACACCACCATCCAGAACTGGTCGGACAACGTCTTCAACCTGGTGACCAAGCGAATGGCCGTCTACGGCGAGGCCGTGGGCGAGTGGATCGACGGCAACCTCGGCTCGAAGCTCACCATGAAGTACCCCAGCACCTACCTGATGGAGCCGGGCGCCCACGGCGAGATCCTCTCGCTGGCGATGGCCGGCCCCGGCCAGCACCAGGACGCCGGCGGCAAGTGCATCCACGTTGCGCCGCACACCACCTCCGTGATCAACTCCAAGTCGATCAGCAAGGGCAACGGCCGCACCAGCTATCGCGGCCACCTGAAGGTCTACCCCGGCGCGAAGGGCGTGAAGGCCACCGTCCGCTGCGACGCCCTGCTCTTAGATGAGGACTCCCGCTCCGACACCTACCCGCTCATGGAGATCGACGAGCAGGATGTGACGATCGGCCACGAGGCGTCCGTGAGCAAGCTGGGCGAAGAGCAGCTCTTCTACCTGATGAGCCGCGGCTTGGACGCGGCAGAGGC
>JACZTE010000026.1 GCA_022573935.1 Chloroflexota bacterium | reverse complement strand
TTATTGACCGTATTGCGTCGATTGTCAGTGTGACGTCGAAGATTGACTCTACTGGCCCTATTGAGATTCCTGGCATTGCCACGGCCTCTGTCTATATCGCTGAAGATGCCTTTGGCGAAGACTTTTTTATTCCCGTGCCCAAAGAGGGCACCATCTCCAATGTCATGTTCTATGACTTGGACGATGAGGGTATCAATAAGGAATTGGTGCTGGCCACTTCACGCTTTACCAAGACGGCGGACCACGATGCATTCGCTATCTCAGATGTTGACCTGCTAAAGGTCATCGGTATCGCCAGCCGCTCCAGCCGGTAGCGCTCGGAGACGTAGCCGCCGAAAAGCTGCCCTGCCGCGCCGCCCAGTAACGCCAGCGTTGTGAGCGAGCCGGCGAGCCAGGCTTCGTCCAGCCCGAACCAGGAGAAGCTGAGCCGCTCCTCCAGATGCACCGGCAGGAAGGTGAGGCTACCTCGAAACACGAAGCCGTTCAGCACGAAGACCCCATAGACCATGAAGAGCGGCAGAAACGAGCGCATTCTGGCGCGGGCAGTAGCGGCGACCGCCGGCCGCTCGCCTGCCTCCTGCTCGGGCGTCGCCACCGCGGGAGCGTCCGTGCCCTCGAAGCGCACGATGCGCAGCGAGACCGCGGTCAGGGCGGCCAGGAGCGCGAGCATGAAGTAGGCCGCACGCCAGTCAAAGAGCGACGCCGCCCCGATCGCAAACGCCGGCGCCGCCGCGATGCCGAGGTTGCCAACGACGCCGTGCCAGCCAAGCGCCACCCCGCGTCGCTCTCCGACCCGCGCGATGAGCGAGATGCCCGCCGGATGGTAGAGGCCGATGCCCAGCCCGAGCAGCGCGAGGAAGACGCCCAGAAGCGCCACGTTAGGGGCTAGCGCGACGAGTAGCGCCCCCGCTGCGGCCGCGCTGAACGCGATGAAGAGCACCCGCTGTGTGCCCAGCCGGTCGACAAGGAAGCCGGATGGCAGCGCGCCGAAGCCGAACGTGAACGCCGCCGCGTTCGCGACGATGCCGAGCACGAAGAGTCCCGCGCCGAACTCGTCGCCGATGCGCAGGAGCAGCACCGCGTACGTGATCTCGATGGTGTGGATGAAGCCGTGCACAACCGAGATGTACGCCACCAGACCGGATCCGCGCAGTCGCACGCGAAGGCTCCTTTCGAATCAGTGCGATAAGCGTACTACACAGGCGCGACGCCAGCGTACCGCTGGACTACGGCTGATGGCTCCTCCGATAAGCGAGCGCCCGGGGCCGGTCTACCGCCAGAGTCCGTATGCTAAACTGAACGCCCTAGTCGGCACGCACACAGCCTAGGAGCGCCCGCGAGTGATCCTCTCTGACCGCGATATTCGTAAGGCCCTCAAGGACGGCCGGATCGCGATCACGCCCGACGAGGGGCTCGACGCGCGCATCGGGCCGGACGGCATCGACCTCCGCCTGGGCAACACCTTCCTCGTCTTCGAGCGCAACAAGCAGCCGTACATCGACTCCCGCCACGCGGCTACGGCGAAGGGCGCCACCCGCCAGATCGAGATAAAGACGGGCGAGCAGTTTATCATCCACCCGCACGAGCTGGTGCTCGCCACCACGATAGAGCGGATCACCATCTGCGACGAGCTGCTGGGCCGGCTGGAGGGCCGGAGCAGCCTGGGACGGCTGGGCGTGATCGTCCACAGCACGGCCAGCCTCTTCCACCCCGGCTGGGACGGCACCGCCACCATGGAGCTGGGCAACCTGGGCGTGATGCCCGTCGCGCTCTACCCTCGCATGCGCATCTGCGCCTTCACCTTCGAGATGATGTCGTCGCCCGTCGAGCGTCCGTACGGCAGCGGCAAGAGCAAGTATCAGGGCCAGGACGGGCCCCAGCCCAGCAGCATCTGGGAGGAGCTGGATGAGGAGCTGGCCGAGGAGGAGCTCCATCGAGGCGTGCAGCAGGGCCTAACCTTCGATAAGGACGGCGGGTCGTGACCCAATCCGCCCAGACAGACAGCGAAGCCGGCGAGTTCATGGCCCGCGCCCTGGCGCTCGCCCGCGAGACGGCCGGCCGCACCAGCCCCAACCCGGCGGTGGGGGCCGTCGTCGTCAAGGACGGGCGGATCGTGAGCGAAGGTTGCTACGAGGGCCCGGGATCGCCTCACGCTGAGGCGGTCGCGCTGGAGATCGCCGGCGAGGAAGCCCGCGGCACGACGCTCTACGTGACGCTGGAGCCCTGCTGCCATCGCGGCCGTACACCGCCCTGCGCGGAGGCGATCATTCAGGCCGGCGTGGCCGAAGTCCACTTCGCCCACCTGGACCCCGACACGCGAACCTCCGGACGCGGCCAGGCGCAGCTCGAAGCCGCCGGCATCTCTGCCATCGGCGGCGAGGGTGCGGCGGAAGCGCGCCGGATCAACGAAGCGTATCTGAAGCATCGCACCACAGGGCTCCCCTTCGTCATCACGAAGTTCGCCGCCAGCCTCGACGGCAAGATCGCCACCGCCGGCGGCGACGCGCGCTGGGTGAGCGGAGAGCCGGCGCGCGCCTGGGTACACCGGCTGCGCTCGACCGTCGACGCGATCGCCGTGGGCGTGAACACCGTGCTGGCGGACGACCCGCAGCTCACCGCCCGGCCGGACGGGGAAAATCGCCTCGCGGAGCGACAGCCGCTGCGCGTCATCCTCGACTCGAACGGCCGCACGCCCCGCGACGCGAAGGCGCTGGCCTGCGGCGCGAAGACGCTCGTCGCCACGACGGAGGCGTCGCCGGCCGCCTGGCGGCGCGAGATCGAGGAGACCGGCGCGCAGGTGGCGGTGTTCCCGACCGACGCGGAGGGCCGCGTCAGCCTGCCGCCGCTGCTGGAGCAGCTCGGCCAATCGAATGGGCTGGAGCAGCTCGGCCGGTCGGAGGTGCTGACGCTGCTCGTCGAGGGCGGCGGCATCTTGCTAGGCTCGTTCTTCGACCAAGGACTGGTCGATAAGGTGCACGCCGTTATCGCCCCCGTGATCATCGGAGGCGCCGACGCGCCGACGGCGGTCGCGGGCGAGGGCGCGGCCCGCATGGCCAACGCGCTGCGCCTGCGGGAGGTAACGGTAGAGCAGCTAGGCGAGGACGTATTGGTCACAGGCTACCCACCCGGGGAAGCGTGACCCACGAAAGGAGGCAGCAATGCCATTCTTCTTCAGCATAGTCCCGGAGTACCAACGACTGGTGCATTTTCGCTTCGGGAGGCTGGTCGGCGACGGCCAGAAGGGGCCAGGGTTCATCTTTCCCCTGTTCCCATTCATCGACAAGGTAGTGACCGTCGATCTGCGGGAGGACGTCCTGGACGTAGAGCCGCAGACCTGCATCACCAGAGACAACGCGCCCGTCTCGGTGGACATGCTCATCTACCTGAAGGTGGTGGGGCCTGTCGCTTCGGTGATGCAAGTGGAGAACTTCCTCTACGCCGCACGCGGCATGGCGATCACGACACTGCGCGCCGTTGTGGGCGACATCGTCCTGGACGACGTGCTCGCCAAGCGCGACCAGATCAACGCCGTCATGCAGACGAAGCTGGACGAAGTGACCGACCGCTGGGGCGTGAAGGTGATGGCGGTGGAGATCAAGGAGATCACGCCGCCTCGCGACATCCAGGAGGCGATGAGCCGCCAGATGTCCGCCGAGCGCAACCGGCGCGCCGCCGTGCTGGACGCGGACGGCCAGCGCGAGGCCTCGATCAAGGTGGCGGAGGGGACCAGGCAGGCGACCATCCTCAACGCCGAGGGTGATAAGCAGGCCGCCATCCTTCACGCCGAAGGCTCGCGGCAGGCGGCGATGCTGGAAGCGGAGGGCTACGCCAACGCCCTCACCAAGATCGACGAGGTAGCGCAGAGCATCGACCAGAACACGATGGGGCTCCAATATCTAGAGATGATGCGTGGGCTCGCCTCAAGCGACGCGAGCAAGTGGATCGTGCCGACGGAGCTGACCCAGTTCATCTCCAGCTTCGCCCGCAACGCCGCAGGCGCCGGGGACGGGCAGGCATAGTGCTAGGTTCTAGGTTCTAGGTTCTAGGTTCTGGCGTATGTTCACCGGCATCATCGAGGAGCTCGGCAGCCTCCGCGAGGCGCGCGACGGCAGGATGATCTTCAACGCCAAGAAGGTGCTCTGGGGCACCAACCTGGGCGATAGCATCGCCATCAACGGGGTGGACCTCACCTGCACCTACCTGGAAGAGGACGGCTTCCACGCCAGCGTCATGCCGGAGACCTACCGCCGCACCAACCTGAGCGACCTGCAGCCGGGCGATATCGTCAACCTGGAGCGCGCGATGACCCTCGCCCAGCGCCTCGGCGGCCACCTGGTGCGGGGCGTGGTGGAGGCGACGGGCACGCTGGACTCGCTCACACCGGAGGAGGACGCGATCATCGCCCGCTACCGGGCGCCGCCGGAGATCCTGCGCTTCGTCGTCGTAAAGGGGCCCATCACCATCGACGGCGCGAGCCTGACCGTCATCGACAAGACCGCCGATACGCTCGCCGTCTCTCTCGTCGAATATACGCAGCAGCACACCAACCTGACGCGCAGAAAGCCGGGAGATCGGATAAACTTAGAGTCCGACATAATCGCGCGCTACGTGGAGGAGCTGCTGCAGGAGCGATCGGAGACGACGTAGCAACACTCCCAGCCTTCACCACGGGGAGGATGACCATGAGCAAGCAAGAGCAAACACCGCCGAAGGGCCTCGCGACCATCAAAGAGGCGATCGAGGAGTACCAGCACGGCCGCTTCGTGATCATCGTCGATGACGAGGAGCGCGAGAACGAGGGCGACCTCACGCTGCCGGCGGAGTTCGTCACGCCAGAGTCGATCAACTTCATGTCCAAGTACGGCCGCGGCCTGGTCTGCATGCCGCTGACGCCGGAGCGCGTCGACCATCTGGGCATCCCGATGATGGTCGGCCGCAACGACTCTCACTTCGGTACGCCATTCACCGTCTCCGTCGAGGCGCAGTCCGGCATTAGCACCGGCATCTCAGCCGGCGACAGGGCTCGCACCGTCGAAGTGCTCATCGATCCGAAGACGCGGCCCGAAGACTTGGTGATGCCCGGGCACATGTTCCCCCTGCGCGCCCGCGACGGCGGCGTGCTGGTGCGAGCGGGGCAGACGGAAGCCGTGATCGACCTCTGTAAACAGGCCAACCTCTATCCCGCCGGTGTCCTCTGCGAGATCATGAACGCTGACGGCTCTATGGCCCGGCTGCCGGACCTGCGACGCTTTGCGAAGAGGCACAAGCTGAAGATCATCAGCGTCGACCAGCTCATCGCCTACCGCAAGCAGAACGAGAAGCTGGTGGAGCGCGTGGCGGAGACCGTGCTCCCAACGGAGTATGGCGAGTGGCGAGCCATCGCCTACCGCAGCCCCATCGACACGGACGAACACGTAGCGCTGGTGATGGGCGACATCGAGGCGCCTGGGGCGGTGCTGGTGCGCGTGCACAGCCAGTGCCTTACCAGCGACGTCTTCGGGAGCCAGCGCTGTGACTGCGGCGAGCAGCTCCAACTCTCCATGCGCATGATCTCCGATGAGGGCCGCGGCGTGGTGGTCTACATGCGCCAAGAGGGCCGCGGCATCGGCTTCCACAACAAGCTGAAGGCCTACGCACTCCAGGACGCCGGCATGGACACGGTGGAGGCGAACGCGGCCCTGGGCTTCCCCGCCGACCGGCGCGACTACGGCATCGGCATGCAGATCCTGGTCGACCTGGGACTCAAGAAGGTCCGCATCCTCACCAATAACCCGGCTAAACGGGCCGGGCTGGAGGGCTACGGCCTGGAGCTGGTGGAACGGGTCCCCATTACCACCGAGCCGAACGTGCACAACATCCGTTATCTGGAGACGAAACGCACCAAAATGGGACACGAGCTGGATCCTCCCAAGGAAGGCAGCTTCTAGGACGCCCCATGGGCGCGACGTTTCAGGGAGAGCTGCGAGGCGCCGGGCTACGCGTGGCGCTGGTCGTCTCTCGCTTCAACGAACCGGTCACCACTCGGCTCCTGGCGGGCGCTCGTAGCGCTCTGGAGCGCCACGGCGTCCGAGAGGAGGACATCGACGTCGCATGGGTGCCAGGCGCGTTCGAGCTGCCGCTGGCCGCCCGCAGGCTGGCGGAGAGCCGCCGGTATGACGCCGTCGCCTGCCTGGGCGCGATCATCCGAGGCGAGACGCCCCATTTCGACTACATCGCCGCTGAGACGGCGCGGGGCATCGGCCAGGTGGCGCAAGACACGGGCGTGCCCACCGTCTTCGGTGTGCTCACGCCAAACACGCTGGAGCAGGCGATGGAGCGGGCCGGCGGCAAGGTGGGCGACAAGGGCTACGACGCCGCCGTCACGGCCATCGAAATGGCGACGCTGATGCAGCGGCTCCGGCCGGACTAGTAGCACGACTGCGAGCGCCCCTTCCCTGAGGCTGCCCGTGGTGGTACGCTGAACCTCCGGCCCCGCGTTCACGCGCAGGGCTTAGCTGAGGAGGGATCCTACCATGACTCGAGCACTGGAGCGTCCAACAACGACCAACAACGACCAAGAAGAGATCTGGGGAAGCCTGGAAGGCGAGAGCCCCGACGGCGCCACTCGTCAGGCGCTGAACCTGGCCCATCGCGCCGCAAACAAGTTTCCCGAGCTGGCCGAACGGTATCGTTCATTCGCCGGGTCAGCGGCGATCGTGTCCGGCGTCCTGGTGGCGCTTGCCAGCGTCGCCGTCGCCCGCCGGGTGCGTCGCGGCCAGGATCCCGACGAGATCATCGATCAGATCACCTCGGAAGAGATCGAGCAGGCGGCCACCGTCACCAGCCGGCACAACCGCATCTGGCGGATGATCGTCCGCATCGCCCGCCGGCGCCGCTCGAACGGCGAACTCGACACCGAAGCATAAGGCGCAGCCCTGCACATGGAGGGCGCCGAGACCGAGACGACCGAATCGCGCCTCCTCTCGCTCGTCATTCGCCTCGGGATCAACGCCGCTGCGCTGTGGCTCGCCGCGGAGTGGGTACGCGGCTTCGAGATCGAAGGATGGCAATCCCTCGTCGCGACGGCGACGATCTTCGGCGTGGTCAACGCCATGATCAAGCCCGTCGCCCACCTCCTGGGCTGTCCCCTCACCTGCCTGACGCTGGGCCTCTTCGTGCTGCTGATCAACGCGGCGATGCTGGCGCTCACCGTCTGGATCGCCGGCTGGTTCGATCTAGACGTGGAGATCGATGGCTTCTGGGCGGCGCTCTTCGGGGCGCTGCTGGTCAGCTTCGTGAGCGCCGTGCTGAGCGCGTTCGTCGGCCGGCCCTTGAAGCGCGCGCTCAGGTGACCTTGTAGACGACATCGCCGCCGCGGCAGCGCTCCCGCACCTTGATGCCGATGGCTGCGCCCGCCTTCGCCTCTTCCACCTGCTCGTGCTCGATCTGCATCGACTCGACGGTCTGCTCCAGATCGGTGGTGTGGCCCTTGATGTGGATGGTATCGCCCGACCGGAGCGTCCCCTCCAGGTCGATGCCGGCGACCTCGACGCGGGCGAAGTAGTCTCTGACGACACCGATGCGCTTCTCTGGCATGGCACGCCTCCTGCTCCCGTAGTGCTGCGAGTGTAACACCACGGCTGCGTGTGATTCAACAGCCTGGCGGAGTAAGCAAGAAGATTACATCGCAAATTTTCCGCCTCATTTTATTAAGAGATACTCATATTTGAGTACAAAAATAGTGGCACTACATCGATTTGAGTACTATACTGTGTACAATGCTGTAATTACTCGCTTGACTTTGGTCAGTATGGGGAGAAGCTGGCACCATGGCAACGAGAACAGCCCGCCAAAGACCGAAATCCACCGCTACTCAAACGAGCGTGATTACCAAGCACAACGGCGCGAAGCAGGCGCTACCAGAGAGCGAGGACAGGTATCGCGCCCTGTTTGACCACTCCCCGGATGCTGTCTACATCCACGACTTAGAGGGCAACTTTCTCGATGCAAACGATGCAGCCCTGCGGCTGCTCGGCTACACACGAGATGAGATTCGTGAATTGTCATTCGCAGATCTGCTGGATGTTCCTCAGTTTCCAACCGCGTTGGCTGTCCTCCAAGAGATCATGGAGAGCGGCTACCAGGCCAAGCCCACCGTGTTCAAGCTCAAGCGCAAAGACGAGACATTAGTCGAAGTCGAAACAGTTGCGGCGATCATAACAAGTGAAGGCCAACCGGTCGCTATTCAAGGGATCGCCCGCGACATCACAGAGCGCCGGCAGGCGGAAAAGGCGCTGCGGAAGGCCCACGACGCGCTGGAGCGACGGGCGGAGGAGACTCTCCAGAAGAGCGAGGGGCGGTACCACGCATTGCTCCAGGCCGCACCGGACGCGATCGTAGTCGCGAACGGTGATGGCCGCATCACCGAGGTCAATCGTCAGACGGAGATGATGTTCGGTTACGGGCGGGACGAGCTCGTCGATGAACCCGTTGAGCTGTTGATTCCCGAGCGGCATCGCCAAGCGCATGTAGGACACCGAAAGGTCTACGCTGCCAATCCCCGTACTCGGGCGATGGGTGCGTATCCCGACCAGCTCACCGGCCGACGTAAAGATGGAAG
>JACZTE010000025.1 GCA_022573935.1 Chloroflexota bacterium | reverse complement strand
TCCTGCAAGGCTCCGATGCTCGGCTCCGCGACCATCGTGGCGGGAAAGTATCGCTACCGGCACATGCGATGCTCGACCGCCCAGCGGCGCGGAAAGGAAGCCTGCCGCCAGCCGATGGTGCGAGCGGAAGTGTTGGAGGGCCAGCTAGCCGCGTACCTCGGCGACATGAGGCTCCCGCCCGAATACCTGGGCGCGGTGGTAGAGGAGCTACGGCAGCGCCGGAAAGCGGTGGCGAAGCCAGACCAGCGCCCTCAGCTTGAACGTAAACTGGAGCGGTGGCGCCGGCTGTTCGTCATGGACGACATCGATGAGGAACGCTACCGGCGAGAGATGCTACCTCTCCGTCGCCAGCTCTCAGAGCTGGAGCGCAACGACTCGGAGCCGCTCGACGTCGAGCGAGCCGTGTCCTACCTGCGCGATGTGGGGAGCCTCTGGGCGGAAAGCCCACGCCCCATGCAGCGGGAGTTCGTGCGAGAAGTCTTCCAACGGATCGTCGTGGAGGGCAAGGAGATCGCCAGCCTCACGCCCCAACCGCTCTACGCGCCCCTCTTCGTGATCGACCGGCGGGAGCGGTTCGACGGGCGTTTCTGTAGAATGGCTCCTCGGGTAGGACTCGAACCTACAACCTAGCGGTTAACAGCCGCTCGCTCTACCAATTGAGCTACCGAGGAATGTGCTTCGCATTGTATCGAACGGCGGGCGTTGCAATCAACGGTGGGCCGCGTCGGCGTTAGGTCTCGTCCGGAACCTCGACCAGCTTTTCGCTCAAGAGCCGGCCGATTTGCTCCTCGCTGTAGCCGAGCTCCGACAAGATCGTCCGCGTGTGCCCGCCGACGGGCTCCCAAGCGCCGAAGTGCGGCTCGTCCGCCGAGAACTGGTGCAGCGCCCCATGCCGCAAGTAGTCTCCGTATTGAGAGCTGTGCACGCTGACCATGAACCCCTGAGCCCGCATGTCTTCGTCCTCCAGACTGAACAGGCCGGGCGTACGCAGCTCTACCGAGACGAGCGGCACGTCGTGCTCCGCCATGAGCGCTTCCCACTCCGCCGCCGGCCGCGCTCGCAGGAGCTCAGCGATGGTCGTGGCTAGGGCCTCGCTCTCCTGCGACGCGCCATCGCTCTGCCAGCCCGCGCCCCAAGAGGGCAGGAGCTCCGGCTTGCCGGCCGCCGCGCAGAACGCCTCCCACTCCTTGCGCCGAACGCAGGCGAGGAAGACCCAACCTTCCGACGTCTCATACAGCCGGTAGAGCGGGCCGAGGCCGAAGAGATCGGCGTCGGCGCTCCGGACGGGAGGCCGGCCATCGTAGGCGATCAGCTCATCGGAGTTGGCGAGCATGTTCGAGCAGACCATCGTCGTCATCAGCTCCTGGCCTACGCCTGTGCTGTCGCGAGCCTGCAGCCCCAGGAGCGCGGCTGTTACCGCCCCCATGGCGGCGCAGACATCAGAGCTTCCATCCACGGTTCTCGCCAGCCGCCAGGCCTCCTTCTTCAGATCCTCCATGTCCAGCTTCTGGCTCTCCGGCGCCGGGTGGCCGCCTCCGGCCTGGCGCCGGCCGTAGCCGCTCATCGCCGCGATGGTGCCGGCGAAGGCCGGTCGCGCGCGATCGGGGCCGCTATCGCCGTAGGCGGCGGCGTTCAGATAGATCAGCTTCGGGTTCAGCTTCTTGCACGTTTCGTAATCGACGGCTAGCCGTTCGGGCACACCCGTCCGGAGGTTGTGGTAGACGATATCCGCCTGGGCGATCAGCTTGTGGACGATCTCGCGCCCCTCCGGCCGCTTCAGGTCGAGGGCGATGCTCTCCTTGCCCGGCGAGGTGACGAGAGCGAGCACGCCGCCCATCAGGTAGCGTCCCGGCTCCCCGCCAAGCGGCTCGATGGAGATCACCCGTGCGCCCAACTCCGCCAGGATCGTCGGGGCGAACGCGCCCGCCAACCATGTCGACATGTCGATCACGGTGATCCCGGAGAGGGGACCTCGTTTGCCTGCCCGCGCTGTGTCCTGCGGCGACGCCGGTTCTGCGCTCTCCGCCCGGTCGAACGGCTGCCCGGTGTGCTCGCCCAGGAGAGGCGCTCGCCGGCCGATGCGCGTCTCGCTCTCCGAGCAGCGTACCAGCGCGCCAGGTTGGAACGTCGGCTGATCCTCCAGTCCGGGCACCTCGACTCGATGGCCGTTGTGGATCACCTGCCGGTGCTCCAGCGCCTCCAGCGGCTCGGCCAAGCGTTCCCAGCCCATCTTGTGGCCGTCGAAGATCTGTCGCCACTCCTCGTACGTCTTCGAGCGCACCCGTTCCAGCAGAATCTGCCACAGCGCTTCGCCGTCGTCTTCGTTAAAGACCGCCGGCAGCTGCGCGAAGCGCTCCTGCTCGTAAAGATGAAGCAGGTCTAGGGCCGTCATCTGCTCCACGCACAGGTGCTGCGCCGTGTTCTCGATCCACAGCCAGACCCCGTCCTTCGTCACGCCGCACCAGATGCTCGGACGGGGAACGCGGACGTCGGGCCGGCTCAGCCGCTGCGAGTCGTACGTGCGGCCGATCGATGTGGCGAAGTGCCGGGTGTCCTTCTTCGAGTCCGGATCTACCGGCTTGAACTGCGGCAAGATCCAGGTGTTGAGGTCGAAAGGCAAGAGGGCCGCCAGCATGGAGACGCTGACCTCTTGGCCAACACCCGTTTGCCGGCGGCTGCGGAGCGCCGCGAGGATGCCCTGCGTCAGCAGCATCGCCGTCGAGAACGAGCAGTAGGGGTTGGCGATGAAACCGGGGCCCGGCCGGTCCGCGATGTGTTCGTAGATGTTCATCCGCCCGGACTTCGCGGCGACGAGCGCATCGTACCCGTGGAGATGGCGACGCGTCCCCTTCGCGCCGTAGCCGGTGACGGAGGCGTAGATCGCCCGCGGGTTCGCCTCGTGCACCTGGGCGAAGCCGACGCCGAGCCGCTCGGCCACGCCCGGCCGAAAGCCTGTCACCACAACATCGGCCGTGCGGATGAGATCCATGGCTCGTTCCCGGCCGGCATCGGTCTTCAGATCGAGGACGACGCTCTCTTTCCCGCGATTCCACGTCTGGAACGCCGGAAGGTCGCGCGCGGGGTCGCCGTCGGGCGGCTCGACTTTGATCACCTCGGCGCCGTAGTCGGCGAGGACCATCGTCGCCAGCGGCCCGACCATCCACCAGCTAAAGTCGACGACCCGAATGCCGTCACATGGTGCGCTCATTCGCGTGCCTCGTTCGCTGTTCGACTGCTGTGCTGCGATAGCTGCGTGCGGTTACGAGTTTCTGGTTGGTAGCGCGAGCGTGCCCCCGCAATCATACGCGGGGCCGTTCTGCGTCGAGACGTCGATGTCGATGTCCACGCGGTGCTCCCCGTCCTTCTCGAACTTGCGAGAGACGCGGCCGTTGATGATCATGTCCTCGCCGGCGCAGATGCTGCGTCGCAGCCCCAGCCGGATGCGCCGAACGGTGCTCAGGGGCCCCGCCCAGTCGGTCATGAAGCGGCTCATCATCCCAGCGTTGAAGTGGGTACCCAGGAACATGTCCTTGGTCTTCGATCGCGTCTGAGCGTACTCGCTGTGGTGGTGCTGTGGCGCGAAGTCGCGGCTCGCGGAGGCCATCATCACGCAGCGGGTGACGTTGATCGGCATCACCAACGTGGGCAGCTCGTCGCCCTCCTTCACGTCCTCCCAGTACAGCTCGCTGGGCGGCTTCGGTTGGTAGCCTGTCCTCTCCGCGTCGAGAGTTTCTTCAGTAGCGTTGTGCCATCCACCGGGCATGATTGCCTCCTTAGCTAGGCCGTCCGCCCTCGCGGCCGTAGCCGTAGAGGGTGGTCACCGCACGCGCGACGCGCTGGTCGTTCTGGTTGCGATAGTTCGTCTCGGTGGTCCAGAAGTGGCCCTCGCCGAGACGAGTCTTGCGCCAGGGCGAGATGGAGCTGAGCCGGCCGCTGGTGCTCAGCCTGTCGCCCACCTGGATCGGTTCGTAGTACTCGACCTCCCAATCGACCAGGATGCCGACAGGGAGCCCCAAGAACTCCTTGAGCTCGAAGTGGATGTTCCGCTCGCGCTTGTAGCCCTTGGGAGGCCACGGCCAGCGGAAGGGTACCGTGAGCGTAGAGACGATCATCCCCGGCTGGGCGACGAGACCGCGGAAGCCACGAGACTTCGCGTACTCCTCATCCAGGTAGAGGGGGTTGCCGTCCTCCACCGTCTCGCACCAGTGGCGGATCAGGTGCTCGCAGCACTCCACCGCGCAGGGCTGGGGCTCCGTCTCCTGGGCCATCTCCAGGATCCCCGCCCTCGCCTCTTCGGACGCGTAGTCCGGTATCGTTTCGAACTCGTCTTCAGTCATAGATTGCTCTCCTACTTGTCCAAGATCTCTTCGGCGATGACATCTTCCCAGTATCCGCCATCGCCCATCGCTAGCTGGTACTGCTTGCCTCGACGGAGGTAGAGGGTGTTGTCCATATCCTCCATGTAGCCGATCCCGCCGAAGATCTGCGAGCCAACGTCGGTGGTGTGCTTGATCGTATCGCCGGCGAAGGCCTTTGTCTTGGCTACCAGCCCGCGAACGGGCATCCCCTCGTCCATGGCCCAGGCCGTGTAGTACGTCAGCGTCTCAGCTCCCCAGATCTCGATGATCAGCTGCGCCAGGTAGCCCTGGATCACTTGGAAGCTGCCGATAGGACGGCCGAACTGTACCCGGTCCTTGGCGAAATCGGTCGACATCTCCTGCATCTTTTCGGCGGCGCCTACAGCGTAGGAGGCGAACGCAATGGTGCCGCGCTGGACGACCTCCTCAAGGAGCGGCCACGCTCCGCCGGCCGGGCCCAGGAGATCGTCTCCAGACACCTGTACGTTGTCCAGCACCACCTCGTACTGCTTGTCCCGTGCCATCGTCGGCAAATGGGTCATCTTCACGCCCGGGCTCTTCGGGTCGATGAGGAACATGCTCAGGCCGTCCGAGGAAGGCGGCTCTCCTTCGCTTCTCGCGACGACGAGTAGCAGATCGGCCGCCCCGGCGAACTCCACGAACATCTTCGTGCCGTTGAGGACGAAGCCGTCGCCCTCGGCCGTCGCTCGGGTCGACACGCCGCGAGCGTCGTAGTACTGGGTCGACTCCTGCATGGCGAATGCGATCACGGTGTCGCCGGCGATGATGTTAGCTAGGTGGGTGCGCTTCTGCGCTTCGCTGCCGGCTGCCACGATCGCCCCGCCGGCCAGGACGACCGTGGGGAGGTACGGGCTGGGGCAGAGGGCCCGGCCCAGCTCCTTCGTCAGGATGGCGAGGTCGACGGTGCCCAGACCGATGCCGTCGTACTCCTCGGGGAGGGGCAAGGCCAGCCAGCCCACTTCGGCCATCTGCTTCCAGAGCTCCGGAGAGTAGCCCAGCTCGCTCTGTTCCATCTCGCGGACGAAGCCGGGCGGGCACTCCTTCTCCATCAGTCTCCGCGCGGTGTCTTTCAGGTGCCGCTGCGTTTCGGTCAGTTCCATATCCATGATGCTGTTACCTCGCTTGTATCCGTTGCCTACTGGTGCGGGAGCTTCAGGAGCCGCCTGGCGACGATGCCCTTGGCGATGTCTACTCCGGCAGCGGCAACGCGGGAGTGGCCGCTCATCAGGTATTGATCGACGGTTTCTCCGTCCAGGGGGGCCTGCTCGGAGCCCCTCCAGAGGTAGCCGTAGGCCCCCATGAAGTCCAAGGTCATGTCCGATAGTTCGGAGCCGATAATGCCGCCCCAGGCCTTGTTCATCGCCGATTCGATGTTGGGGACGGCGACCGCGGCGGTGCAGATGCAGCGGAGCTCCAGCATCCTGCCGATCTCTATGAGCACCGCCATTCGGGCGATCCGGCGCCGGACGACAGGGTCGTCCTTGAGCCGCCTGCCGTTGATCGTCGTCTCCTTCACCCATTCGACGAGGCGCTCGAAGCGCTTGATCATCGGCGTGAACGAGATGATGGTGAAGCGCTCGTAGTCCAGCGCCTCCATGATGTAGTACCAGCCCCGGTTCATCTCGCCGACGAGCCGGCCCTTGGGCACGCGCACGTCATCGAAGAAGACCTCGTTGGTCCGCTCCGCCCCGGCGCTGCCGACGCAGTACATCGGGGTGATGGTGATGCCGGGAGAGTCCTTGTCGATGATGAGGAGGCTGATCCCCTTGTGCTTGGGCGAGTCGGGGTCGGTGCGCACGGCGGTCCAGAAGTATTCGGAGAAGTGGGCGGAGGTGATGAAGCGCTTCTGGCCGTTGATCACGAACTCATCGCCGTCCAGCACGGCTTTGCACTGCAGGCTGGCGAGGTCGGTGCCGGCCTCCGGCTCCGTGTAGGTGATGGCCCACTGGCCCTCGTTCCTGAAGATCTTGGGCAGGAACTCCTTCTTGAGCTCCTCGCTGCCGTTGTGCAGGATCGTGTTGGCGATGACGCCGACGTTCTTCCCGACGATCGGCGCGCTAGCCATCTCGAGCTCCTGGTTGAGGATGTACTGCGCCATCGGCATCGGCCGCTCTGATCCGCCGTACTCCTCAGGGAAGCCCATGGAGAGCCAGCCACGATCGGCCAGCTTATCGATGAACGCCACCCGCTCGGGGGTATCGATAAAGATGCTCCCCGCGACATCGTCGGTGAGCTCTGCGGCGAGGAACTCCTGCACCTCGCTCTTGAACGCCTCCTCTTCCTTGGTTAGCCCAAAGTTCATTGTTCTTCCCCCTTCTCCGACTGGCCGCCGCCGACAGGCTCTGCGGCTGCTTCTCCGTTACGAGGCGCGACAGCTCCAGCTTGCTCCATGGCCTCGATGGCCCGATCATCATACCCGAGCTCTGCCAGCAGCTCGCCGGTGTCCTGGCCCAGCTCCGGGCCCGGCCGCCGGATCTGGCCCGGCGTCTCCGAAAACTTGACCATGAAGCCCACCTGCTTCCGCATGGTCTTATCCGGCCCCTCCGATTCTACAATCATTTGCCGTTGTTGCAAGTGGCGATCGCGCACGACTTCGTCCAGCGAGTAGATCGGCGCCACGCAGGTCTCCGCGGGCATGAGCTCTGCCACCCACTCGTCGCGCGTCTTGGTGCGAAAGATCTCGCGGAAGGCCTCGAAGATCTCCGCCTGCCTCTCGCTCTCCGCGTACTGGTCGGGAGCGAAGTCCTCCCGTCCCAGCAGGCGGCAGAGGTTCTCGTAGAACCAGGGTTCGACGGCGCCCACGGAGAGATACTTGCCGTCCTTGGCCTCGTAGACGTTGTACCAGGGGTAGAGTCCCGTGAGCATCGTTTTGCCGCGGTGGGGAACCTCTCCGCTGCTGATGTACTGGTCGATGGGGAGAAACATCATCGTGATCAGCGTATCGACCATCGAGACGTCTACGTATTGGCCGATACCTGTGCGTTGCTTGCCAACGTAGGCGACGAGGATGGCGAGCGCGGCGCTGATGCCGCCCGCGTCGTCCGCGGTGGCGAGGCCGGGTATGGCGGGAGGGCCGTCTGGATCGCCGCTCAGCCCCAGGATCCCGGCCACGCCCTGGTAGTTGATATCGTGGCCGACGTAGCCGGCGTACGGGCCGTCCTGTCCGTAGCCGCTCAGCGCCGCATAGATGATGCCGGGCTGTATCGCTCGGATGGTCTCGTAGTCGATCCCGAGGCGCTTCGCCACGCCCGGCCGATAACCCTCCATGATCACGTCCGCCGAGGCCGCCAGCTTGTAGAAGACCTCGCGCCCTTCGTCGCTCTTCAGGTTGAGCCCGATGCTGCGCGAGTTTCGCCGGATGGGGGAACTACCAGCCAGCCTCAGGACGCGGCCCGCCCGACGCCCCCGGCCGGGACCCGGCTCCTCCACCTTGACGATGTCGGCGCCCAGGTCGCCCAGGATCTGGGCGCAGTGAGGCCCCGGCCCCAGCCTGGCCAGGTCCAGGATCTTGATCCCCTCTAGCGATAGTTGACCATTCCCAAGCATCTCGCTTGCGTTGCCTCCTCACACGGGGTGTTCGTGATTCGCCCTGGTTGCCGAGCTAGGATTCGAACCTAGACCAGAGGCTCCAAAGACCCCTGTGCTACCGTTACACCACTCGGCAGCGCCCGAGAGCGGTGGTTGGTGCCGAAGGCCGGACTCGAACCGGCACGCCCCTCACGGGGCAACGGTTTTTGAGACCGTCGCGTCTACCAGTTCCGCCACTTCGGCACCCAGGCGATACGCGCTCTATCGCCACCTCATTTTAGCCGCTACCCTTCCTCGCCCTCAAGTTTCGTCATCTTTCCGTTCCTAGACCCGTTATCCTTCCGGCTGCTTGGACCCTCCGTTACAATGGCGACGCGATGGTCCAGCGGCCGGCCCGGGTACACGACGATCTGCTTGCGACGGTACGGCGGCGGCTCGAGCAGCGAGAACAGCTCCTCTCCCCCTTCGCCGCCAACAGCTTCCAGAGCCAGGGAAGGGAGCATCCTGAGGAGCCCTCGCCGGTTCGCACAGAGTTCCAACGTGACCGAGACCGGATCATCCACAGCAAGGCGTTCCGGCGGCTCAAGCACAAGACGCAGGTCTTCGTCGCGCCCAGCGGCGACCACTTCGTCACACGACTGACCCACCCCCTGGAGACGGCTCAGATCGCCCGCACCGCCGCCCGCGCCCTCAATCTGAACGAAGACCTCACTGAGGCTATAGGCCTTGGCCATGACCGT
>JACZTE010000024.1 GCA_022573935.1 Chloroflexota bacterium | reverse complement strand
ACGAGGTTGCCGCCCTGATCATGACCTACGTGGCTGAGACAGAACAGGAGGCGCTGGCGGACTTCAAGGAAGCGGTCATGTGGTACTTCCACACCTTCGCCAAGTACATCGCGCCGCCCAAGGGCACGCCCGCCATCAAGACCTACGAGATGTATACCGCCGCTCGCGACTGGCTGCAGACGCTGGAGTGGGACGCCGTCGTCCAGAGCGGCGCCGTCGTCTGCGGCAGCCCTGACCAGGTGGCCGAGCGCATCGCCCAGATCAACGAACTCTGCGGCATCACCCACTACCTGGCCTGGACGCGCATCGGTGGCCTCGCCCACTCCAAGGTGCTGCGCAGCATGGAGCTCATGCGAGACAGGGTGATGCCGCAGGTACGTCACCTTGGAGAGACGGTTATCGCTCCACAGATCACATGAATCGGGGAGGTTTCACATGGTGAGGGCGTTCATCTATGCGGAGGACGGGGCGAGCATTCAGGACCAGTGCCGGGGTGCCAGCTCGAACGGCGGCTGCCCCAGGTCCCAGCTTGGTACCGTCGTCGTGTGCGCGGGGCGAAAGATCATCCTGGCTGCCAGAGGCGAGATTCCGGAGTTCGTTCTGTTCGTCGAGCCGGACGCGCGCGTCTGTCCTCTGGCCGTGCTGAACCTCTGTGGTGATGACTTGCCCGCAGCCGCCTCGCCGGGGGAAGCAGCCACCGCTTTGCCCCGGGTGGCTTATGACCAGCCCGCGATAACCTCACCGGCCGGAGCAGCCGGCATCTTACGCAGAGTGCGCCAGCGAGGCGAGAGGGCCGCTGCTTGCCTGGTCGAGCGGGCCGCTGCTTGCCTGGCCGGCTGGGGAAGAACAGCTCGAGAGGTTCTATCAATGGCAGGAAGAACGATCCAACCCCAAGAAGGAGGAGACTGATGACCATCGACCAGAAGACCATCGAAAGGCTGCGCCGAGATCCCGACGTACCCGACGTGGATCTAAGCTGGCTGAATCCGAAGGATACGCCGGGCATCGCCGTAAAGGCTGGGAAGCGTGGCCTCACCCTGGACGAGATCAACATCGGCGTCTACGGCGAGGTGCCAGACCTCGCCCAGCACGGCACCACGCGCGTGCGCGGCTCCACCCCCCGGTCCGGTGTCGTCCGCACAGCGTACTTCGTGCCGGAGAAGAGCGATATCTGGGCCGATAACGCCACGCTCATCTACGAGGAGGCGGTGCAGCGGCAGTGGAGCTCCGCCACCGACATCCCCTGGGAGACGGTACAACCGTTGCCCGACGATGTGGAGGAGGCGATCTGCCAGATCTGCACCTTCCTGACGGAGGTGGAGTTCATCGCCGGCGACGCGCCCGGTCAGTGGCTCAAACAGATCAGCCCCGACCACTATGAGGTGGCGCTCTACCTCGTCACGCAGGTGATGGACGAAGCACGACACCTTGATGTCTTCCGCAAGCGGGCGCTGGTCAACGGCTGCGGCCTGCTGGAGGCACAGGGGGCGACTCGCGGCCTGCGGAACATCCTAGACGCCAAGGACTTCACCGAGATGTCGGCACTGATGCACGTCTTGGCCGAGGGCTTCGTGCAAACGATGTTCCGCACCGGCGAATTCATCGCCCAAAACGAGGCGGAGAAGACGATCTTCCGGCTCTGCGCCCAGGACGAGTCGCGCCACGTCGGCTTCGGCGTGATGCACCTGCGCTACGTGCTGGAGCACGCGCCGGAGCGCCGGGAGGAGATCCACCACTACCTGGACCGGGCCGAGCAGCTCTTCGGCCATCCCACGGACGGAGGCGGGACCTCCGCGCTGCAAGAGGCGCTCATGATCACGATGGGAGGCGGCAAAAAGCACATCGACAAGGGCGCCGAGCTCGCGATGGCCCTCACCAAGAAGCAGGCGAACGAGTATATGCACAGGCTAGAGGTGGCCGGCTTGGGCGAACGCCGGTATCGCATGAACCCTGCGTTCGGCCTGCTCCTCGACCCACCGAAGAAGTAAGCGCTCGCCCGGCAGAACTTCCGGAGCGACTCTGGAAACCAGGAGGCGAAGTATGACACAGCAGATAGCGGAAGACGCGACCACTACCGGCATGGCGGACGGCATCCCCGACGACCTCAGACGCAAGGCTCTGGCGAAGGAGTGGCCGCTGGTGACCATCGTGCGGGCGCTCCAGGGTGGCGTGAAGGAGGAGCTCCTCCACCAGGCCCTCGACGCCGGCATGACGCCGATCCAAGCACGGGAGATGTTGCTCAGCGGAAGAGGAGAGGGACCGACCGTGAGCATGGCCTGGGCAAAGGTCGCTACGGAGCGCGGCATTCGTGCCAAGCCCGGCAAGAAGGGGCTGACCATCGACGCCATCAACATCGGCTCCTATGCGGACGTACCGGACGTATGGCCCGACCAGACGATGCGTCCGCGGGGCTCCGTCGTGAGGCCCGGCGCCGTGAGCATGGGCTACACGATCTACTCGAAGGCGGAGGTGTGGGCGGACAACCTGGGCTCGCTCTACGAGGAGGCGATCCAGCGGCGCTGGCGCCCGGCCACCGACATCCCCTGGGAGAGCATCAAGCCTCTGCCGGAGGACAGAGAGCGGGCCATGGGGCAGCTCTGCACGGAGCTGTGCGAGTACAACTACATGACCATCCTGGCGCTGGGCAAGTGGACGCGAGAGGTGAGCTACGGCTTTCACGAGGTCAAGCTGTTCCTCTCGACGGTTCTGTTCGATGCCGGCCGCCACTATGAGGCGTTCCGCAAACGGGCGCTGGCCAATGGGAGCGGCCTCGGCGTGCAGGCGACTGGCGACAGGCTGATCCCCATCCGGGACGCGCTGTGCTACGCGGAGATGGCGGCGATCGTCTTCCTGGTGAACGACAGCTTCATCCAGTCGCTCTACCTTCTGGGCGCCGGACTGGCCCAGAACGAAGCGGAGTCGCGCCTCTTCTCGCTGGCGGCCCAGGATAAGGCCCGCCACATCGCCTACGGCATTGCGCACACACGCTACATCCTCGAACACCAGCCTGAGCGTCGGGGCGAGATCAGCAAGTACCTCGCGAAGGGAGAAGAGTACCTCGCGAAGGATCACGAGAAGGACGCTCCCATGCGGGAGGCGCTCGCCATCCTGCTGGGCGGCGGACTGGAGCAGATCGGTGAGGGCTTCCGGAAGCTGAAGGACTTCCGCCGGCGGCAGGTCCTAACGTATCTGAGCCGCGTGGAAGCGGCAGGACTAACAGACCATCGTGAGCATCTGTGGCCGGAAATCGCCGCCTATCTTGAGCCTGCGGCGACGCCTGCCTAGTAGCCCGCTTAGGGCGTAAGAGAGAAAGGAGCAATCGAATCATGGCTACGTTTCCTTCTGTCGAATGGTTTGAAGCGGTGATAACAGTCGCAAACGAGGACGGACGGCTGCGCAAGCTCGGCACCTGTGATGCCATCATGGGCGTGAAGGTGCTGGACAAAGCCTTCGAGATCACGTTCGAGGCCTTCGACTGTGTCGGCGTCCGCGAGATCAAGCCCTCGGCGTTGGCGAAGACCGACTTCTACCTGGAGATGCCCTTCGAAACCTGGCAGGGGATGCTGGAGAATATCAAGGAGCGCGGCGGTACACCTGACCGCCAGTACACGCTTAACACCATCGATTTCCTGGACCCGGATGGTTTCGCCAAGTCGGATGACCAGAGCAAGAAGGACGCGTTCTATCGCTATGGCCAGACGTTCCAGCAGTTCTTCAACGCCTCCTCCGAGATCGAGACGGTCTTCGCTGCGCCACAGCCTGTCTAGGCCGGGAGCAGCGAAGGCCTGTCTCTTGCCTGGTAGACGGCGGGGAAGTAGCACGCCCCGCCGTTATGGGAACAGATGCGCCGGGTAGGACGGGTAGCTCTCTTCGCCGTGTGCATCCTCGTAGGCACGGTGGCTTTCTCATCGACCTCGGCCGCTCGAGCGCAAGACGGCCGCAGCGAGCATGCCCCCCTCTCCGCGATCGAGGCCGCGGCGGCGGAAGACGAGACCTTCGTCGTGGTCAGGCAACGCAATAAGTTCTTCGATCCGCCCGTCGTCGTCATCCACGAGGGCGACACAGTGGTCTGGGTGAACGAAACGGGCGGCGGCTGGCATGACGTCCAGAGCTACGAGGGCGAGTTCCATTCCGGCCGGATGGATCCAGGCGATACGTTCACCCAGACCTTCGAAGAAGCGGGCGTCCATGGCTACCTCTGCAGCCCGCACGTCATCGACGGGATGCAGGGCGTGGTCGTCGTCCTGCCCGAGGGAACGCCGCTGCCTGAGCCGCTGCCATCGCCTCCCGCACCCACCTCATCGCCCGCGGCTATCGAGCCGCCGCTGCCATCGCCTCCCGCACCCACCTCATCGCCCGCGGCTATCGAGCCGCCGCTGCCATCGCCTCCCGCACCCACCTCATCGCCTGTCCTCGCCGATCCGGTCGCGCTAGGGACGCCGGACACGATCGCGACCGTGGCGGGGAGCGGCGGCAACGGCGGCCTGGCGACGGACGCCAGCCTCTACCTGCCCGAGGGCGTGGCGCTCGACGATGGCGGACGCCTCTACATTTCGGACACCGAGAACTGCCAGATACGCCAGGTAGCGCCCACAGGCACCATCGTAAGCATCCTTGGCCACGAATCGTGTGGCTACAGCATGGGCGGCGACGCCGATCTGGGGCCCTGGTTACATACCAACCATCCTCGAGGTGTGGCCGTGGGCCCGGACGGCGCCGTCTATGTGGCGGACACGATCAACTGCCGCGTGCGGCGCGTCGAAGAGGGCGGCGCCGTCTCCACCGTCGCCGGCAACGGCTCGTGTCGCGCCGGCGGTGACGGTGGCCCGGCCGTGGACGCGGGCATCTATCCCTGGGGGCTGGCGTGGGACCAGCAAGGCAACCTCTACGTGGCCGACGTGTTCAATTGCCGCATCCGCAGGGTGGACGAAGGGGGCACCATTACGACCGTGGCCGGCACCGGCGCCTGCGGCTTCTCCGGCGACGGCGGCCCCGCCACCCAAGCCACCCTCTTCTTCCCTCGAGACGTGGCCGTGGGTACTGACGGCGCGCTGTACATCGCCGACGCCGCGAACTGCCGGGTGCGGCGTGTCGACGCGAGCGGCGTGATCGACACCGTCGCGGGCGCCGGCGACTGCGACTTCTCCGGCGACGGCGGCCCCGCTACGGAGGCCGGGCTGCATCCTTGGGCGCTCGCTTTCGACTCCGATGGCGGCGTGCTGGTGGCAGACCGGGAGAACTGCCGCCTCCGCCGCTTCGTCCCCGGGGGTCCTATCGCCACCGTTGCCGGCAATGGCCTTTGCGGCTTCTCCGGTGATGGCGGCCCTGCCGCAGAGGCAGCCCTGCATTGGCCGAGCGATGTGACCCTGGCGGCCGACGGCGCCATCCACGTTGCTGACACGGGCAACTGCCGGGTGCGCCGCATCGATAGAGAGGGCAACATCGCCACGGTAGCGGGCAGCGGCGTCTGCGCGCCGGGCGGCGACGGCGGCCCTGCCATCGCTGGCGGCGGCTGGCACCCGATAGGCCTCGCGATGGGCAAGCAGGGCGAGTGGTACTTCTCCGAGCTGGACACCTGCCGCGTGCGACGGGTGGACGCCAGCGGCGTCGTCACGACCTACGCCGGAAACGGCGTCTGCGGCTATTCGGGCGACGGCGGCCCAGCCACCCAAGCGCGGCTCAGCGACCTGTTGGGAGGCCTGGCCGTGGCCGATGACGGCACGCTCTTCATCGCCGAGGGGTATAACTGCCGGGTGCGGCAGGTCGACACCAACGGCGTCATCGACACCATAGTCGGCACGGGTACCTGCGGCTTCTCCGGCGACGGCGGCCCGGCGAGGCAGGCCAGCCTCTGGTTCGTCGCGGATGTAGCGCTGGACGGAAGCGGCGGCCTCCTGATCGCTGATCCGTTCAACTGCCGGGTGCGAAGAGTCGACCTAGCCTCAGGCGTCATCGCTACCGTCGTCGGCGACGGCTCCTGCCGCTATCACGGCGAGGACATCCCGGCTGAGGAGGCGGGCATCGACCCCTGGGGCGTGGCCGTCGGGCCGGAAGGCGCGATCTACCTGAGCGATTCGGGAAACTGTCGCGTGCGGCGCGTCGGCTCCGAAGGACGGATCACGACCGTGGCCGGCGGGGACGAATGCGGCCTCTCGGGCGACGGCGGGCCGGCCACACAAGCTCAACTCATGCGTCCCCAAGACCTGACGCTCGATCAGGAGGGCAACCTCTACGTCGCGGACCTGCGCACGTTCACCGTCCGCAAGGTGGACTCGCAGGGCATCATCAGCACGGTGGCCGGCGTCGGCATCTCCCGCCCCATCGATATCGGCGGCTTCGATCCGACGAACGGCTTCCTCTGCTCCATACACAACCTGCCGGTGCCGGTGCCGTCCTACCTGGCGGACGGCGGCCCGGCGAGCGAGGCCGGCCTCTATTTCCCCTACGGCATCGCGCTGAGCCCCGATGGCCATCTCTACATCGCCGATTCGTTCGACCATCGGGTGCGGCGGGTGACGTGCGGCGCTGGGGTACCCTGCTCCGGCCCGGCCATCCCCGAGGCCTCGGCTAGCGTGCCTGCGGCTAGCGTGGCCTCGTCCGGCGGGGCCGCGCCGGAGGGCGCCGTCGGCGCGCCGAGCACCGGCCGCACAGCCGGGCCGGACGCGGAGATGCGCATCGCGGGGCTGCTGGCCGCGATAGGCGGGGCGGCGCTGCTGCTGCTCGGCGCGGCCTTCCTGGCATACACGAGAACACGGCGACGAAGAAGGGGATCAGGAGGGATGCTATGAGAAAACTGTTACGCGACTACAACAGGGAGGTGCGCGTTGCTCGCCGTTAGCCGTCTGCTGAACGGCACGGTCACGCCGAGCGATGCGTTGCGCTACGGCCGGCGTACCGACAGCGGGCCGCCTCACCTGCTTCACTACTCGAAAGACAAGAAGCCGGTCGTGGTCTGGAACTTCACCCGGCGTTGCAACCTGTCCTGCATGCACTGCTACTCCGACTCCCACGACCGTGCCTACCCGGGCGAGCTGACCACGGACGAGGGCCGTCGCCTGCTGGACGACCTGGCGGCGTTCGGTATTCCCACCGTCATCTTCTCCGGCGGCGAACCGCTGCTCCGGCCGGACATCTTCGAGCTCGCAGCCCACGCCAAAGGCCTGGGCCTGCGCTGCGTCCTGTCCACCAACGGTACCCTCATCAGCTCCCAGGTGGCCCGTCAGATCAGGGAGGCCGGCTTTTCCTACGCGGGGATCAGCCTGGATGGGATCGGGCCGGTGCACGACAAGATCCGCGGCAAGAAAGGCGCCTATCAGGAAGCGCTCGCCGGACTGCGCCGCTGCCGCGACGAAGGGGTGCGCGTGGGCCTGCGCTTCACCGTCCACCGCAAGAATGTCGACCAGCTGCCAGCCATCTTCGACCTCCTGGAGACCGAGGATATCCCGCGCTGCTGCATCTACCACCTCGCCTACGCCGGCCGCGGCGACCGGATGAGGGCGTACGACTTGACGCCGCAGGAGACTCGGGCCGCGATGGATCTCGTCTTCGACCGGGCGCGAGACTTCCACGAGAGGGGACAGGAGAAGGAGATCCTGACCGTCGACAACCACACCGATGGGGTGTACCTCTACCTGAGGCTACAGCAGGAGCAACCGCACCGAGCCGAGGAGGTGCACCAGATGCTGGCCTGGAACGGCGGCAACCAGTCGGGTATCGCCATCGCCGCCGTGGGCCCGCAGGGTGACGTCTTCGCCGACCAGTTCTCCGGGCACTACGCCTTCGGCAACGTGCGACAGCGCCCGTTCAGCGCTATCTGGACCGACGAGGACGAGCCGAGGATGGCAGTGCTGAAGGACAGAAAGGCTGCCCTGAAGGGGCGCTGCCACTCCTGCCGCTACCTGCACATCTGCAACGGCAACCTGCGCGTCCGGGCCGAACGATACTTCGACGATTTCCTGGCCCCAGATCCCGCCTGCTACCTCACCGATGAGGAGATCGGCCTCAGTCCGGGCACGCCTGAGGCCGTCGAAGCGGCGAGGTGGCCGGTGCCCGTACAGGAGGGCGGTGAGAACGGGCAATGACCGGCAACGGTACGAGGCCAGAGGAACCAACACGCGCGGTCGCGGAGAGGCGGGCGCACGATGCCCGCTTAGTCGATGCCGACTTCGACCAGGCCCCGTTCATCATCGCCTGGGAGCTAACCCGCGCCTGCGCCTTCGCCTGCCGTCACTGTCGGGCCGAGGCTCAGCCCCGCCGTCACCCGGAAGAGCTCACCACAGAGGAGTCCTTCCGCCTGATCGATCAGATCAAGGAGTTCGGCGACCCGATCCTGGTGATGACCGGCGGCGACCCCATGATGCGCCGCGACCTCTACGATATCCTCGCCTACGCCGTGCAGCGGGGCCTACGAACCTCGCTCACCCCAACCACCACCCGCCTCGTCACGCCGAAAGCGCTCGCCCAGGTCAAGGAGGCTGGAGTGCGCCGGGTCGCGGTCAGCATCGACGGCCCCAGCGCCGACGTGCACGATGCCTTCCGTGGCTTCCCCGGCTCCTTCGAGATGGCGCTGGACATCGCCCGCAATACCGCCGCCGCCGGCCTATCGCTCCAGGTCAACACCACCGTCAGTCAGTACAACGTTCACCTGCTCGAAGAGATGGTGAGCTTGATGGAGCAGCTCGGTGTGGTCCAGTGGAGCCTCTTCTTCCTGGTGCCCACAGGCCGAGCCAGCGTCACCGATA
>JACZTE010000023.1 GCA_022573935.1 Chloroflexota bacterium | reverse complement strand
CTCCGCGGCTCAACCGTCTCCCAGACCTCTCGGCGGTACATCTTGAAACTGTTCGACGCGTCTCCGCACTTGACCGTGGTCAAGGTACCCATGAGCCAGGTATACCAACGCGAGAGCCGCTGTTTCGGCGTGTCTCCGACGATTCGTCCACCCTCTACGTAGCGAGCGCCGACGACGATGTCCGCTCCGTCCGCGATCTTCTGGAGCATCGTAGGGATAGCCGCCACATCATCGGAGAGGTCCGCCATGATCGGTAGCAGCGCCTCGCCGGTTGCGTGCTGCGCGGCGTAGCATAGCCCGGAGCCGAAGCCCCGTTCATCCAACCGGACAAGCGAACGGACATCGAACCGCTCGGCCAACTCGATCCCCAGCCGCTCGACCTGCTCTCGAAGCTCTGGCTTCGTCACGTCGAAGACGACGAGGATCTCCACGTCGTCGTCGCCCAACACCTCGCGCAGGCGCTCGATCGTCTCGCCAAGGGCTTCCTCGTAGTTAAGCACGGGGATAAGGAGCGAAAGCTTCAACCTACCATGTTCCCATGTTCATACCATTACCCAACACATTACCGCCGCATGACACGGCCGGATACCGTCTAGATACGATAACACAGCAAGGTAGGAAGATGTTTCTTTCGCCCTTGGCCGAACGCGGCCGTCCAACGCGGCGGTCCTGGTGGTCTTCGCCGTGCTCACCACGCAGCAGATTCGCGACACCGGGCGAAGTTAGGAGGTCAGCTCGGCGCAGTCGTGAGACTTTATCGAGGAGCTACGTGAGGCTTACCCGGCCTTTCGGGAGAACTCAACACTCTACGTCGTGGGTGCGCCGCTTTCGCTGCGCATCTTCTGAGAATGTCTACCTGGTGAAGGCGGTGAGCCCCTACTACGGCGACAGTGCTATCCGCTCAGTACCGGAGGACGAGGCGCAGGAGATAGAACTGTCCCCGCAGCCGAACGAGCGGGTCTTCCGCTACTCTGGCTACGACTGAGGCCGGCCGCCGGGCTACTTCACCGGCACCGACCAGTCGATGCCGGCGTCTTCGATGGAGAGCCGCTCTTCGTCCGGGTTGTCCTCGTCGTACTTGGAGGTGATGTAGTACATCAGGACCGCCTCCTCATCGCCCAGCACCATGTAGCCATGCCAGACGCTCGGTGGGATGCTGAGGACGCGGCGGTCGTTCTCGCCCAGGTAGACCCAGCGAGCGTTCCCATCGTCGTCGAGCAGGCCGACCTTCAGATAGCCCTTGAGCACGAACCAGTGGTCTGTCTGAAGGCGATGCCGGTGCCAGGCAACGATCCGCCCGGGGTAAGCCCAGGTGATGTTGATGTCGCCCGCCATCTGCACCTTCTCGTCTCCGGTGAAGCCGAAGACATCGCACGCCCGGCGAGCGCGATCGTCATCGAAGAGCCGGGGGACAGAGATGCCTGCGTCGTCCACCGACACTTTCGCCCCCGTCCCGCTCGCTGATCCGGTCGTTACCATATGCGGTTCCTCCTCATGCCTGGGTTCGTTCGATTATAGCTAACGCACAGCCACGAACGCGAGAACAGCGCCCGCCTGCCGGCCGGCCTTCTTCAAATTCGCCGATGCCCTAGGAGACCGGTTCCGGCTGCTCGTGGATAAAGGTGCTGATGTGCTGGAAGAGATCCTGGATCGAAACGACGCGGATGGGGTGGCCCTCCATCACCAAAGGGATGTGCCGAAAGCCACCGATCGACATCTTGTGGAGGGCGACGGCCAGCGTGTCCTCGTCGCGGAGGATGACCGGGTCCGGCGTCATGATCGTCTGCACAGCGATGGCATTCAGGTCTACCTTGATGCCAGCGGCCTTGAGGAGCACATCGCGTTCCGTGAGGATGCCCACGAGCTGCTCGTCCTCGATCACGAGCACCGACTCGGTCTCGCGTTCTTGCATCGCGTGGACGGCCAGGGCTACCGGGTCGCCCGGCGCCACGCTCAGCGGCTCCTCGGCAGCCAGGTCGCCGAGCTGGTCGTGCAGCAGGTGCTCGGTGAACACGTTCTCCGCGCTGGGCAGGTCGAGGCTCTGGAGATCGTGGCCGCAGCCTTCGCAGACATCAGCGCCGGCGATGTTCTCTGTGTTGCAGTCCGGACAGATCATGTCGGTTCCCTATGAAGTCTCAGTCTACCACCCAGGTATCGCCCTGAGCGAAGAGCGCTTCGAGGTCGCCTTCGCCCTCGCGCGAGCGGGCCTCCTCGATCTGACCCTCCAGGAGCTCGTTGTAGGTCGGTCGCTCCACCGCCCGGAAGACGCCCATCGGTACTGGATACTCAGGATACTCCATCCTGGTCAAGATCGAGGCGACGGTTCTGTCCGGCCGGCTCTCGTCGTGAACGAGCAGATCGCTCTCGTCGACACCGTTGCCCAGCTCGACGATCTCCGGCGTTGTGCCGTTGAGGCGAACGCCCCGGTTCTGTTCTTTGCCAAAGATGATCGGCTTGCCATGCTCGAGCGCGATCGTGCGATCCGGGCGCACGGCCTTGTCCGCGAATTCGATGAAGGCGCCGTCGTTGAACACGTTGCAGTTCTGATAGACCTCGACGAAGGATGTCCCCTTGTGATGCGCTGCCCGTTCCAGTGTTGCGATGAGGTGGTGCACATCGATG
The DNA here is from genome assembly GCA_022573935.1 of Chloroflexota bacterium. Next base: position 6,408 of record JACZTE010000023.1, on the reverse strand, counting down.
TCGAGCGAGCGGGCGACGAACGTCGCTCCTGCCCCCAGGGCGAAGGAGAGGGCATTTATGGGGTAGTCTATCGCACCATGCGGCGAGGTCTTCGTAATCTTGCCTTGCTCTGACGTAGGCGAGTACTGGCCTTTCGTCAGGCCGTAGATGCGGTTATTGAACAGCACGATGACCACGTCCACGTTCCGCCGGATGATGTGCAGCAGATGGTTGCCGCCGATGCTCAGCCCATCTCCGTCGCCGGTGATCACCCAAACGCTTAGGTCAGGACGGGCGAGCTTCAGGCCTGTCGCGATCGTGGGCGCCCGCCCGTGGATGCTGTGGAAACCGTAGGTGTTCATGTAGTAGGGCAGCCGGCTGTTGCAGCCGATGCCCGAGATGAAGACGATTTTCTCTCTGGGAATGCCCAGCTCCGGCATGAGCTTCTGCGTCTGCGCCAGGATCGAGTAGTCGCCGCAGCCGGGGCACCAGCGAACCTCCTGGTCGGAGACGAAGTCTTTGCGAGCGAGGACGGGTAAAGGATCTGGCGCTACGGATGTCATGCCACACTCACCGCTTTCTGTGGTACAAGCTTGTAGATCTGCTCTTCGACCTCGCTGATCTTGAGCGGCCTGCCGGTCACCCGGTTCAGCCCGATAGCATCGATGAGGAATCGTGCGCGGATGAGCATGCGAAGCTGGCCCAGATTCAACTCGGGGATCAGCACCTTGTCGAAGCGGGCCAGCACGTCTCCCAAGTTCCTCGGAAACGGATTCAGGTAACGCAGGTGAGCGGCCGAGACGGACAGCCCGCTGCTTTGCGCCCGCTGTACCGCCGATATGATGGCGCCGTAGGTGCTGCCCCAGCCGAGCACCAGGAGCTCGCCCTCCGGCTTTCCTAGTACCGTTAGCTCCGGGATGTCGTCGGCGATTCGCTCAACTTTTTCCTGACGGTACGCCACCATGCGCATATGGTTCTCGGCGTCGTAGCTGATCCTGCCGGTGGTCTCTGACTTCTCCAGACCGCCGATACGATGCTCCAGCCCTGGCGTACCGGGTACGGCCCAAGGGCGAACCAGCGTCTCCTTGTCCCGGGCATAGGGCTCGAACGTCTCCGCGTCAGTCGGCGAGGCCACTTCAAACGACTCTAGATCGTCGAGCGAGGGGATGATCCAGGGCTCCGAGCCGCTGCCGAGGTAGCCATCGGAGAGGAAGATCGTGGGCACCATGTGGCAGGTGGCGATGCGGAACGCCTCGATCGCCATCGCGAAGCAGTCGGAAGGTGTCGCCGGCGCGACGATCGCGACCGGCGACTCGCCGTTGCGGCCGAACATCGCCTGCAGCAGATCCCCCTGTTCGTTCTTCGTCGGCATGCCGGTGCTGGGGCCGGCCCGCTGGACGTCGATGATGACGATCGGAAGCTCGGTCATCACCGCCAGCCCGATCGCTTCGCTCTTAAGCGCGAGGCCGGGCCCGCTGGTGCCGGTGAGACCGAGCGCGCCGCCGAAGGCCGCGCCAATGGCAGCGCCGATGGCAGCCAGCTCGTCCTCAGCCTGGAACGTCTTTACGCCAAAGCGCTTGAATTTGGCCAGCTCTTCCAGGATGTCGCTCGCCGGCGTGATCGGATAGCTGGCATAGAGAAGTGGTCGCTTCGCCAGACGCGAGGCGGTGAGGAAGCCAAGCGCCGTCGCCTGGTTGCCGGTGATGTTGCGGTACCGGCCCGGCGGAAGGTTCGCCTTGCGGACGCGGTAGTGATCGGGAAAGAGCTCTGCCGTTTCGCCGAAGTTGTAGCCTGCCTTGAGCGTGGTGGCGTTCGCCTTCGCGACGGCCGGGTTCTTGGCGAACTTCTCCTCGAACCAGCGCAGCGTCGGCTCCATCGGGCGTTCGTAGAGCCAGAACATGATGCCGAGGGCGAAGCTGTTCCTCGAACGGTCGATCTGTTGGGGGGAGAGGCCACTGTCCTTGAGAGCGCGGGCGTTCATGCTCGTGATAGGCACCTTGATCACTCGATAGGCGGCTAGCTGTTCGCCTTCCAGCGGGTTGTCCTCGTAGGCGGCCTTGCGCAGATTCGTCTCGTTGAACTCGTCCGCGTTGACGACGAGCGTGCCGCCCTTCGCCAGATCGGGCAGGTTCGTCTTGAGGGCGGCCGGATTCATCGCGACGAGCACGTCCGGCTCGTCGCCGGGGGTGTAGATCTCGTAGCTAGAGAAGCTAACCTGAAACGCGCTCACGCCGGGCAAGGAGCCGGTGGGGGCGCGGATCTCCGCCGGGTAGTCCGGCATGGTGCTGACATCGTTGCCGAAGAGGGCAGAGGTGTTGGTGAATTGCAGCCCGGCCAACTGCATGCCGTCGCCGGAGTCACCGGCAAAGCGAATGGTGACCCGGTCTAGCTCCTGGATTTCATCTTCGTCCTTGGTTGTCACCCGGCTCCCATCTGTTATGCTCCCTCGGGCGTCTGCATCTTCTGATGCGGCCTTGGCGGCAGGTTAATCACATGCTCCGGAAACGACTCGGCCAGGTGATCGATCACGTCCCGTACGCGGAACAGCGCGATCGCTTCGCCTGTTTTCGTATCGACAATGGGAATGTTGCGGAAACCCTCGTTATTCATTAAGGTGATCGCCTCGCCGATGGTCCGGTCTGGAGTGAGGGTCTGCGGGTCGGGGGTCATGAACTTCTCGACCGGCTCGTCGAAGCTTACGTCACGTGCGACGATCTTCATCAAGATGTCACGCTCGGTGATGATGCCGGTGATGCGCTTGCCCTCACAGATGAGAACGGCGCCCGTGCGATGCTGCTGCACCGTTTCGATGACCTCACCCACACTTGTTCCGCTGGCCACGCAGAGGGGGGCCGGCAGCTTCAGCGAGACGATCTTATCGTTTAGCACAACGCTACTTCACTGGCCCTTCGTCTACACGGCATAACGACGATCTGGCGGTTCCCTCCAGGCCTGTAGCGATAGATTCAACACTGCTATATCTAGTATAGCAGCGCCAAATACGGAAGCGCCACCGAAAACGCGGGGCCATCTCCCTACTTTGACGAATGCGTTCGCACGGGGTATGCTATCCCGCTGTATCCGCTGGGACACGTCACCTTCGCCTGCGGCGCTGTCTGGCTCGGCGCTCGATTGCTGGACCGTGCACGACAGGGCGAGACCGCGCCTGAGGGCGCTGCTCAGGCAACGCCACGAGAAGACGCGCCGCGCCGCTCCAGTATCGCGGACGCGGTCGACTACCGGCTGGTGGCGCTGGGCGCGCTCCTGCCCGATCTCATCGATAAGCCGATCGTCTGGGTGCTGTTCCCGAACCCCGACGCCGGCGGGCATCACATCGGACATTCGCTGTTCGTCGGCCTCGCCTTGCTGCTGCCCGGCCTCTATCTACTTGCCTGGCGCGGCAAGGCAGGACTCGCGCTAGTAGGGGCGGCGCATCTTAGCCACGTCTTCAGCGACTCCGTGACGCATGTGCCGCGCAGCCTCCTCTGGCCATTCATCAGCCTCGATATCCCCTGGAACGGCATCCTCCTCCGCTCCTCTAACATCGGTGCTGAGGTGCTCGCCTTCGCGGTCTTGCTGTTCGCTCTGAGGGCGCTCCGTACCCAGGGGCGCCTTAAACGCTTGCTGTACGAAGGACGGCTCTAGCACCCGCGCTGGACGGTATCCTTCGCTGCCGATAGGCTATCGAGGTAGCGAAGAGCAGAAAGGAGCGCGCGCGTGCTAGCAATGGACGTGCTGGTCGAACAGCCGGATGCTGTCAGGCGAGCGATCGAGCTAAAGGGCGTCGACCTCGACCTCGACCAGCTGCTCGCCCTCCACGGCCAGGTGAAGGCGCTGCTGGGCCAGGTGGAGGAGCTGCGCCACGAACGCAACGTCCTCTCCAAGCAGACCGCCTCGGCATCGGACGAGGAGCGCTCCGCCCTCATCGAGCGCAGCCGCCAGATCGGAGGCACGGTGAAGGAGCTGGAGCCCCAGCTACGCGACCAGCAGACACAGCTCGATCAGCTGCTCCTGCTGGTGCCTAACATCCCCGGCCCCGACGAGCCGATAGGACGAGACGACGACGACAACGTGGAGCTGCGTCGCTGGGGCGAACCGCCGAAGTTCGCGTTTCAGGCGCGCGACCACGTCGAGCTGCTAGAGCTACACGATTGGGCCGACTTCGGGCGCATTGGCCAGGTGGCCGGGTCGCGAACGTACGCGCTCAAGGGCGAGATGGTGCGGCTGGAGCTGGCGCTCTGGCGCTTCGCCGCCGATTTCATGGAGGAGCGCGGCTTCACCCTCATCGATCTGCCTTCCTTCGCCCGCGAGGCCGCCTTCATCGGCACGGGCCACTTTCCCGGCGGCCGCGAAGAGGTGTACCAGCTCGACGAGGACTTGTACCTCTCCGGTACGGCGGAGGTCGGGCTCAACTACCTGCACAGCGGCGAGATCCTCGCCGCCTCAGACCTACCTATTCGCTACGCAGGGCTCTCCACCTGCTTCCGTCGCGAGGCGGGCGCGGCCGGGCGCGAGATGCGAGGTCTGGTGCGCGTCCACCAGTTCTACAAGGTGGAGCAGTACGTGCTCTGCGCCGCCGATCGGGAGGAGTCGGCCCGCTGGTTCGATACGCTGCTCGCGAACGGCGAGGCGCTGGTGCAGGCGCTGGAGCTCCCCTATCGAGTGGTGCGTACCTGCACCGGAGCGATGGGAGCGGGCAAGGTTCGCATGTGGGACATCGAGTGCTGGGTGCCCAGTCAGGAGACCTATCGGGAGACGCACTCCGTCTCCGAGATCTACGACTGGCAGGCGCGCCGCTCAAACCTGCGCTATCGGGACGAGGACGGCACCGTGCGCTTCGCCTTCACTCTCAACAACACCGCCATCGCCACGCCCAGAATCCTCGTGCCCCTGCTTGAGGTGCACCAGCAGGCCGACGGCACCGTGCGCGTGCCGGAGCGGCTGCGCCCGTACCTGGGCGACGCCGAGCTGCTCGGCTCGCCGCAGGAGTAGGGCGCGCTACGGCTGCCGCGACTCCTGGCGGACAGTCTCTTCGTCCTGCGTCGAACTGCTGAAGAAGAGCCGCTCCGCGTTCTGATAGAGGAACTTGTCCAGCACTCCCTCTCGAAGGTCGAGCTCCTCCGCTTCCTTGATGCAGCGATCGAACGACAGCACGGGATGGTCGGAGGCGAAGATGATCTTGTCCTGGCCTCGAGTGTTCATGAAGTGGATCAGCTCCGGCGGGAAGTACTTCGGCGCGTATGCCGACGTCTGCAGATAGAGGTTGCGGTACTTCAGCATCAGCCGGATCGCGACCGCCCACCAGGGGTCTGCGCCGTGCGCCATGACCAGCTTCAGTTCGGGGAAGAAGATGCACACCTCATCCAGATGCATCGGGTCCTGGCACGCGCCGGGCATCGGCGGGCCTGGGAGGCCGGTGTTGATCGCGATCGGCAGGTCGAGCTCGATGCACTTGGCGTACACCGGATAGTAGACCTTGTCGTTCGGCGGCAGGTTGAGCATGAAGGGGGTGATCCGCGCCAGGACGACGGGCAGCTCACGCGCTACCCGTTCCAGCGCGCGAACCGCTTTCATCCCCCGGCGAGGGTCGACCAGCGTCGAGAGCACGAAGCGATCGGGGTGCGCCTGCGGAAAGGAGACGACGTGCGGCGATGGGTCTTCGGCCGTGGTCGTGAGGATCGCCTTCTCCACGCCGGCGCGGTCCATCGCCTCGATCAGCTCGGAGACGGAGATGTCGCGGAACATCTCGTCGCCGCGCTTGAAGTAGTCCTCGGCGACGCGCACGAGGTACTTCGGCCGTCCGAGCGACCCCATGCTCACGTTGACGAAGGTATCGATCACGCGCGGCATCCGCGTACCTCCTTGCGTTCGGCGGTCTTCATCTTCCGCATGCGTCCTGTCTAGGTGGCTCCATCAGGCCTGCCCCTCCCAGCGCACAGTGTACAGCCGCACCGCCTCGTCGAAGCCCTTCGGCACCACCTCGCCACGATCCGAGAAGAGGAAGTCCTTGCCCGCCGCGAGCTGCCGCACGACGTCCGAGACGAGGATCTCGCCCGGCTCCGCGTGGTCGCAGATGCGCTTCGCCAGATCGACCGACGTGCCAAAGAGGTCGTCCTCTTCGACCACAGGCTCCCCGGCGTTCAGGCCGATGCGGACGTTGAGGCGTGCTTCGACAGGCTCAGCATGACGTTCCACAGGCGCAGCTTGCTCACTCTGAGCTTGTCGAAGGGCGGCCACGGCGCGCTGGATCGCGACGGCGCAGGCGAGGGCGTGCGAGGCGGACGGGAACGACGCCATGATGCCGTCGCCCGTGTGCTTAATCTCGCTGCCGCCCTCGGCTCGGAGCGCATCGCGGACGATCGTGTTGTGGGCGCGCCTAACGTCCTGGGCCGCTGCGTCGCCGAGGCGCTGAGCGAGGGCGGTGGAACC